>JAFCZY010000104.1 GCA_019314105.1 Deltaproteobacteria bacterium | reverse complement strand
AATAGATTAAAAGCATATTTTATGGTTGGAGCTAAAAACCCAAAAGGATACTCAACTTGCATATGAATGTGCCTGAAGAATATCAATCGGATATACACTATAAAAAGCGTGGTATGTTACCACGCTTTTTATATTTGTAAATGGATTTATCATGGTGAGAGCAAAGCATATTTTGGAATTGATCAATACAATCGCGCCTTTTGATATCGCCGAAGATTGGGATAACTCAGGGTTTCAGGCGGGTAATCTGAACTGGGAAGTGAAAAAAGTGATGATTGGGCTTGATGTTTCCTGTGGCTTAATGACTGCGGCAAAAGAAAGCAATTGTGACCTTGTACTCACTCACCATCCTTTGATGATGCGGCCGGAGAGTTCTATTGATTTTAATAAAATGCCGGGCAGAGCAATTGAAATTGCCGCAAGACATAGAATCAGTATTATTTCAGTCCATACAAATTTAGATAAAGCCAATGATGGTCTAAATGATTATTTTGCAACAAAAATTGGTGTCAAAAAAACGAAGGTTTTTTTGCTGGAAAATCCGTCATCTATGCCATCAGATGAAGTGATCGGTATAGGCAGAATCGGATATCTTGAATCAAAAGCGTCACTTAAACAACTTGCTCATCAGGTAAAAGAAAAGCTTAACTTGACCCATCTGAGAGTAACAGGAAATATGGATTTACCCGTAACGATTATTGCCATCTGTACGGGTAGTGGTGGTTCGTTGATAGATGAGTTTTTGAAATCCAGTGCAGATGTATATATTACCGGAGATATTAAATATCACGAAGCAAGACGGGTTGAAGAATATTCAAAGGGGCTTATTGATGTAGGGCATTTTGGTTCTGAACATATGGCAATAGAGTTGCTTTTTGAAAAATTAAGTCGGGCGATTCAAACAGCCGGACTGAACATACAAATAAAAAAATTTAAAAAAGAAAAAGATCCATTTACTATAGTTTAAGGATAACATTATGAATGATATTTCCAAACAGAATATAGAAAATCTGGTCAAACTTCAGGAAGCGGAAACTCAGATTGTCAGGCTAAAAACTGTCCTGGAAAAAGTTGAAAAAGAAAAAGAGAAATTAAGTGCTCAACTAAAGCAGTTTGAAAATGCCCTGGAAGAAAATAAAAAAAACCTTTTAAGTGACAACGCCGCTTGCAAAGATATCGAGAAAGAAATTCAAATTGTCGATGACCGTATTGTTAAAAGCAATGAAAAATTAAGAATGGTAAAAACCAATAAGGAATATCAGCTTTTTTTAAGAGAAGTGGACGATAATAAGAAACGTAAAGATGTTTTGGAAACTGAATTATTGGAATATTTTGATGAAAAAGAAAAAACGGAAAAAATCGTCCGGGAAAATGAAAAATAGTACCATCTTCTTAAAGATCAGATAGAAGGCGAACAAAAAGGCATTGAAAAAAAATCAAAGGATGATAGAGAACTTCTTGATGAATATCTTGCCCGACAGAAAAAAATTGGGAAAAATTTGGATCCGTCGTTGATGACCCGGTTTGCAAGAATATCAAAGATGAACGAGGGGTCAGCTGTAGTAAATGTGAAAAATGAAGTGTGCATGGGGTGTTTTATGAATATACCGCCTCAATTATATATTGAAGTACAGCGCGGGGATTCATTGATTTCATGCCCGCAATGTAGTAGAATCCTTTATTATGTAAATAGTTAAAAAAATCGGTCTGACCATGCAAAATGATCGCTGGGTTTTTTAACCTGGAGGAAAGTCCGAACACCACAGGACAGGACGCTCCATAACGTGGAGTCACGGTGACGTGAAGGAAAGTGCAACAGAGAGTAGACCGCCTGGGTTGGTATCCAATCCGGGTAAGGGTGAAACGGTGCGGTAAGAGCGCACCAGTTTTCCAGGTGACTGGAAAAGCTTGGTAAACCCCGTCCGGTGCAAGACCAAATAGGGAAACGCTTGAGGGTTGTCCGCCCAAGTTTTCGGGTAGGTCGCATGAGGTGTGCGGTAACGTACATCCCAGATGAATGATCGTTGACCTGCTTAAGGTAACGAGAGCAGGTAACAGAATTCGGCTTATCAACGGGTCAGGCCGATTTTTTATTTTTAAGGTTGGGTTATTAATTATGAGTTTTACCTGCGATATCTCATTTAAGGAAAAAACCAATATTTTTTCTTATGAATACCTGAAATGTATTTTGTTTGTTGTTGAGATTGATGATGACGATTATATTTTTACAAAAAAATTATACTCAAAGCTTATTACTACTTCTCATATCCTTGAAGATTTTTTGGATTTTCATGGTGCTAAAAAAAATAAAGAATGGGTGTTTTATCGTGAATTGTCTGCAACCATTCGGCATCTTGCGTTGGCTTGCTATTCTCAAAGGCATATCCTCAATCGGTTTAAATTTTATAATTTTGAAGAAAATCGTTATGAGACGTTTAAGCTTGAAGCATTTGATACGCTGAAAATTTTACAGGAATCCATAAAATTTGCAGGGCCTGTGATTATAGAAGAAGCCCGCCGTTTGAAGATCAATATACCGGAAAACGGGTATGATTTGAGTTATTTCCCCGGAATTTCATCCACACAACAACTGGATCACAATATTGATGATTTTAATGCTAAAGATCATCAAAGAGAGAACTTGACACGGATTGCCAGTGAATTTTTAGAAGTTGTAAAAGAGTTTGATCAGTTAGCATTTTATGAACGCTATGATTTAAAAAAAATAGATAAACTGGTCCCAGAACAAATCAATGAAGTCATTATTCGGCGATATGAAATGTTGATTCACAATATCCAGTCTTCATTTGATTCATATGTGGTCAATACAAAATCATCATCAGAAAATAATATGCTTGAGCAACTTAGAAGCCATTTTTCCATTGTATTTCATCTTCTTCAGGTAGCGGGCAGATTATTACATTTTTATGAACGCCATATGTATGACATCGGGTTTAAGTATGTATATAAAAATGTCAGTGTGTCTTTATCCGATATAATTGATCCGGATGTTCTGCTGGATCGTTCGGTTAATTTCTGCTTATTTTATGCCTGGAAATTTTTGTCTTCAGGCAAAGCAATAGCAGTCATAATATTAAATGAAAACATGAAAACATCCATCATTGAAGTTGGGATTCCAATGGATCGGGGATTTCACAGTCGCCCTAGCCTTTTGGTCGCTAAAATTGTTCAACATTATGGCGGTGAAGTTAAGATGCTTGTAAATAATGATATTTTTGATGCTGCAAGTGTTCTGGATATTCAATGGGCTGGCGGGAAAATAAAAAAGGAAGAAGTAGAAACCGTTCAGTTTAAAGGTGATTTGCGGGCATTAAGTGATCTGAAAATCCTTGCCGATGTGAATTATGGAGAAGACCATATGGGAAAAGGGATTCCTTTACCCAAAGAATTGTCTTATTTGAGTTGAAATGAATGAATTAAGACATTTTGTCATCGTTGTTGCCGCAGGCAAGGGCCTGCGAATGGGGCCAACGACTAAAAAGCAATATCTTCAGATAGACGGAATCCCAATTCTCACTCGAACCCTCAGGGTGTTTGATCATTGTGACCCACTTCATGAAATTATCCTTGTTGTTCCAAAAGGTGATGGTGAGTATTGTAAAACTCATATTATTGATCCATATGGGTTTAAAAAAAAGGTTCATTTAGTAGAAGGAGGGGAAGAAAGACAACACTCTGTCTTAAATGGTTTGAAATATATTCGAGATGGAATAAATTGTGATAAAGAAGCCATCGTAATGATTCACGATGGCGTGCGACCTTTTGTAAATCAAAATATGATTAAAGCGTGTATCAAAAATGCCATTGAATATGGTGCTTGCATTCCCGCTGTTAAAATAACCGATACCGTAAAACAAGTTTCCCCTGACCTGGTTATTCAAAAAACAGTAAACAGAGAGACTCTCTATACCGCCCAGACGCCGCAAGCCTTCAAACTGGGCTTGCTCTTGCGTGCATTCGATCATGCGATAAAAACGTCTTTTCGGGGGACCGATGAGGCATCACTAGTAGAACATTCGGGCCATAAGGTGATTATCATAAAAGGCTCTCAGCTAAATATTAAAATTACGACTCCGGAAGACCTCGTTTTAGGAGAACATTTTCTTCCAACAATTCCTCAATAATTTTTTGACATTTGCTCTTTTATATTGTTATATTTAAGGCAAGCACAATTATAAATCGCAATTCCAACCAATTTTGAATGGCAGCATAAGCCTCCTCGCTGCCCAAGGGAGGGTAAAATGGCCGGAAAAACCAATCCAAAGTCTTTAATATCTCATATCGATGCAGTTAAAAAAGGAAAACGATTGTTTGAAGATGCCTTTCAGGGAGTTTCCCGGATGATCCTTGAAACGGGTATTCAGAAGATTACAGTCAAAGGGAAAACAACCTATCAGTTTGATATATTTAATCAGGGGAAAAAACATCTGGTAGGCATGTATGATGAAATAAATAGTTTTGTTTCATTTGTAAAAGATGCTTCGGAAGGCGGATCTTCAAGGGAAATGGCATTTGTTCTGGTGGGTGAACCCGGCAATGGTAAAACTTTTTTAGTAGAATATCTTTGTGCGCGATACAGGGAATTTCTCAGTATCCCTCAAAATAGAAAATATACATTCAAGTATAGTCATCTGAATCAGCTTGGAGGCTATGGTAAAATTGATTTTATTGAATCCCAGACCTATGAAGATCCCATGATCCTGGCGATGAGCCTTTGCGAGACCAGGGACAAGTCAAAAGAGTATCTTTCCAAAAAATTTAAATTGACGAATAAACAGATAGAGAACCTCTATGATAAATATCGCCCTTTGGGAGCCTGTTCTGCTTATATCCTCAATCAGATTCGGGAACATACGGATAACAATATCACAAAGATGCTGGATTTTATTGAAATTGTGCCGGTTCCATTAATTGAAAGTCTGGGTACGATTACCGGCAAATATCCAGCCAAAGATAAAATCACATCATCTGCTGTGGATCTCATGGGTGAAGAATCTATTCAAAGACTTCTTCATATTTCCGATTCCAACAACCCCTATCGATTCGATTTAAGAAGAGGGGCACTTGCAAGGGTCGCGGGCGGCGGCATTCATTTCAGCGATGAAATTTTTAAAAATAAGAAGGATCTGGTTCAGGTTTACCTTGGGGTGATTCAAAACCGGACAATCGAACTGGATGGGTTCAAGTGGCCAATTGACACATTGATTGTCGCCACCAGTAATAATTCAGAATTTGATACCTTCCTTTCAGAAAGAGAGGAAGCGCCGATTGTGGACAGGTGTAGAATCTGTTATGTCGCGCATAATACAGATTATAAGATCCAGAAAACTTTAACAGAATATGCGATTGGTACGGATACGAAAAGATCTCTTGATTCAAAAGTGCTGCATCAGGACCCCAATTTAAATTATGCTGCTTCCGTAGGGGTTGTCCTGACAAGATTGCCTCGATCTGATAAATTAACCCCTGTTGAAATCATGAAGCTTGCAGCAGGAGAGGTGGCCGGGGAAAAGAGCCTTAAAACCCTTGCCGAACTGATTGATGCCTTAAATCGGGATACGGATATTACCAAGAGGTTCGGTCAAAAAGGCCTTGGACAGAGAAACCTTGGACGAGCGGTACAGCTTTTATTGGAGAGTTCTGAAACCAATGAAGGCCAGTGCATGTTTGCCCTGGATATTTTCAACACTCTTGAAAGAACGGTTCTGGATTATGTTCAGGAGCCTTCTGATCGTGCAAAATTTATGGAAGATTTGAAAATTGCACGGGGATTGTACCGTGAAAGAATTATGACCGAGATGTTCAATGCCTATATGGACGAACCTCTGGCAATCAAAAAAGATGTGCTGAACTATGTAAATATGATTATTGGCGTTGATGCGGAACAGCTGGGTCCGGATATGATGTGGAAATATAAAGATCCCCAGACCGGTGAACTTAAGGCCCTTAAAATAGACGAAAGATATATCAAAAATGTTGAAGAACGCCTTGGTTTGAAAACTGAAGAGCAAAGAGCTTCCTTCAGGAACACCATCAGAAAGATTTATGGTCAGAAGCTTTCCGTGGATGCAAACTATGATTTCATGGACAACCTGGAACTCGTCAAAGCGATTACCGATGTCAGGCTTAAATCAGACATTGCCGGTGCAGGCTCTTTAATCGGCGCCCTTGCCAACAGGACCAATGAAGAAAATCAAAAGTTGTATGACAGAATGATTTATACCATGAATGAAAAACTTGGATACTGCAAAACATGTGCCCAAAAAACCATTGAATATTTCTGTAGTCAAGAGGACGATAAATAACCAGGGGAGGTAAATACTGATGATAACCCTTGATGAACTTCTTGAAAGAGACAGAAGAAGAGAAGAAGACGGATTTAAGCGAAAAATTCGTATTGGAAGAATTGTCAAACCGGGTTCAGGTGGAAAAGATAAGATTATCATTGTTCCGACTACGGTTGAAGAGAAATTTGTCCATGATGACATCAACCTGGATCAAGCGCCGGGTGAAGGAGAACCTACCGGTGGGACAGGTGAGGGTGAAGAAGGCGATATTATTGGAGAACAGCCGGTTCGTCCCGAAGAAGGTGAAGAGGGTGAGGAAGGTTCAGGAGAAGGCCCTGGAGAAGGAGAGGGGGGAGACCACGAACTCGAATCCAATGCCTATGAGCTTGGCAAAGTACTATCCC
>JAFCZY010000103.1 GCA_019314105.1 Deltaproteobacteria bacterium | reverse complement strand
AAGGAATGGTACTTGCTGATTTAAAAGGAAACGTTATATTTTCCAACATGGCGTGGTGCAAAATGCATGGATATGAGAATCCCGAAGACTATTCAGGCAAAAGCCTGGAAATTTTTCACAATAAAGAGCAACTCGAAAATGATGTGATTCCCTTTAATAAAAAAGTAAAAGCACAAGGTACATACAGCGGAGAAGTCGGACATATCACAAAACAAGGAAAAATATTTCCAACTTTAATGACAACAACGTTTTTGAAAGATTCTCAAGGGAATCCATTTGCTTTGGCTGGAATAGTAAAAGACATCAGTGAATGTATAATTGCCGAAGAAACATTGCGGGAGAGCGAGCAAAAACTTTTCCATGCCGTTCAAGGCAATTCGATTCCAACCTTTATTATTGACACCGATCACATCATCACACACTGGAACACTGCCTGTGAGAAATTGACGGGTTTTTCTGCGGCTGAAATGGTGGGCACAAAAAAACAATGGATGATTTGTTATGATAAAGAAAGACCAGTTTTAGCTGATTTCATAGTGGACGGGGGCACCCGGTGAAGTGATCGACAGATACTACAGGCGGAAACAATATAAATCTATTCTGGTTGAAGGGGCGTATGAAAGCGAACAATTTTTTCCCAATCTCGGGGAAAAAGGCAAGTGGCTTTTTTTTACTGCAGCTCCGCTGGGAGACGCCAATGAAAATATTACAGGCGCCATAGAAACTTTACAGGATATTACTGACCGCAAGGAGACGGAAGCCCAACTCCGTCAGGCCCAGAAGATGGAGTCCGTGGGACGTCTGGCAGGCGGAGTGGCCCATGATTATAACAATATGCTTAGCGTGATCCTTGGCTTCACTGATATGGCAATGGAGGAACTGGATCCCACCGGAAAGGTGTATGCCAAGCTCAAGGAAGTTCTTACGGCTGCGCGACGGGCAACAGATATTACCCGGCAGTTGCTGACCTTTGCCCGCAAACAGACGATTTCTCCCATAATGCTTGATTTGAACAAGAATGTGGAAACTACACTCAAAATGCTCCGGCGCCTCATCGGCGAGGACATTGATCTTGCCTGGGTGCCGGGGGACAGCCTGTGGCACGTCAAGATGGACCCCTCCCAGGTAGACCAGGCCCTGGCCAATCTGTGCATCAATGCCCGGGACGCCATCGAAGGTGTGGGCAAGGTGATTCTGGAAACAGGCAACCGGACCTTTGACACAGCCTACTGCGCCGATCATGTCGGTTTTATTCCCGGCGAATTTGTCCTTCTGTCCATAAGCGACACCGGCTGCGGTATGAGCAAAGACATACAGGACAAAATTTTCGAACCGTTTTTCACCACAAAGGAGGTGGATAAGGGCACGGGTCTGGGACTGGCCACGGTCTACGGCATTGTCAGGCAAAATAACGGGTTCATCAATGTTTACAGCGAACCGGGCAACGGAACGATTTTTAAAATTTATCTGCCCCGGTATGAGGGCAAGGCTGCCAAGATCCAGAAGGAAAGTACAAAGGAAATTCCGCCAGGCCGCGGTGAGACAATTCTGGTGGTGGAGGATGATTCCCTGATTCTGGAACTCGTCAGAAATATCCTCGAAAAGGCGGGTTACACCGTGTTGATCGCAGGCACACCTAAAGAGGCCATAAGTATGATCGACAACTACACCGGCAAGATTCATCTGCTCTTAACCGACGTGATCATGCCTGAAATGAACGGAGGTGAACTGGCCCGACAGCTGCAATCTCTTTACCCGGATCTCAACTGTGTGTTCATGTCCGGACATACAGCCGATGTCATTGCCCATCGCGGTGTTCTGGACGAGGGGGTGCACTTTGTTCAAAAGCCGTTCTCCAGAATAGAGTTAGAAAAAACGATCAGAAAAGCACTGGACGATTAAAGAAATTTGTTACAGGGAATCAATTTTTTCCTGGATAATTTTTAATCTTTCCTTGAACAGTTTATTGTCCGGGTCAAAGGTAATGCTGTTTTTTGCAAAGGTAAGTGCGATATTCAGGTTTTTCCCCCGGAGTTCCAGAGATTTTGCATATCCGGATAAAGAGACTGCATCAGAAGGATTCAGCTTAATGGCCCTGTTAAATTCTGGTCCTGCTTTTTCAGGAAGATTTCCATCAAGATAAATTTCACCTTTCATCCTGAACACCAGACCTGACTTTGGGTTTATCCGGCCGGCCGTTTCAAGGTGGGGCATGGCCAGGTCAGGGCTGCCTTTTTTTATGAGCAGATGCCCAAGGAGAAGTTCAACTTCAAAAATACAAGGATCAATGTCATGGGCTTTTCGTAAATAGAGGATGGCGTTGTCAATATCCTCTTCAATTTGATAAAGAAGGCCGATATTATAAATGACCATGAGTTCAGTGGGGTTTATCGCCATGGCTTTTTTGAATTCACGTTTTGCCTTATTAAGGTTTCCCATGACACCGAAACAGACGCCAAGGCTGTTGATCAGGTTAATGTCATCGGGTTTTAGGTCAAGACCTTTTTCATATTCTATGATGGCCATATCGGATTTATTCAACTGATAAAGTCGATCTCCGCTGATATTTAAGGATGTGGCATCAAAATGAATCAGGGTGTCCGGCCCGAAAAAGGCAGCGTGATCTATGGCTTTGAGGGCATTGGCAAAGGTTTGGGATTTTGAAAAGTCATGATAGGGGAATTTTGCCACACCCATAAGAATATCTGCTTTAAGGGCAGTTGATATTTTATTTTTTAATGCAGCCATTAGCTGTGAGGCCTTTTTTTCACTCTCATAGTCCCAGAATGCCAGAACAAACAAAGTATCTCCTAAGATTTCCCAGAGGCCTTTTTTATGATCCAAAAATGAGTTAAAGGAGGCTTCAAATGTATCCGTTATTTTTTTCTGAATGACATTTGATTCCTTCGATGAAATTCGGATTACGGCAATAAAAATTTTTTCTCCAGGGATTTTTGTTTCTGAAAGTCTTTTGTCAAAGGCGTTAATCCGGATCGATTTTTTCCAGAGAAGATCACTGAAATAGGTTTCAGGAGGGGTGAAGCTGGAAACATCAGAATCGGTTTTTAGAAAATGAATTTCTTTTGAAGAGAATTTACTGGTCATTTTTTATCAGTATTTTGGCTAAGGTTGAAGAAATGATGGCTTCCTGTCCGTCTTGAATCGTTCTGGGATCTAAAATATATTGATTGTTTTCTATCCTGCCGATAATGGCCGGTGTTGCCAGGCGCATATTGATTTCAAGTTTGGATACCGACATGTTTTCAGGTTGGATGGTGACACACCGAGTTGGAAGATTCAGTTCAGGAAATGATCCACCCCCCGGTCTTGAATTCAGGTCGGCAAAATCAATATCCGCCAGGAAGCCGATATCTTTTTTAATGGTTTTAAATAGTAGATCTGCTTTTTTGCAGATATCTTTAAAGGACAGGGTCAGCATTCTTAAGGTGGGTATTTTCCGGATGGCTTTTTCCTCATCCCTGTAAAGTTTTAATGTGGATTCAAGGGCTGCAAGGGTCAGTTTGTCAACTCTCAGGGCCCGGGTCAAAGGATTTTTTTTGATTTGATCAATGGTCTCTTTCCGTCCAACAATGATTCCCGTTTGAGGCCCTCCTAAAAGTTTGTCTCCGCTGAATGTTACAATATCTGCGCCGGAACGAACAGAATCTGCCACTGTGGGCTCCGGGGGAAGGCCATATTTTGAGAAATCAATTAAGGTGCCAGACCCAAGATCTTCCATCACCGGGATGTTGGTGTTTTTCCCAAGTGATACCAAGTCTTTTAGGGAAACGCTGGCCGTAAAGCCTTCAATTTTATAATTACTGGCATGAACCTTTAAAAATAGTCCTGTGTTATCTGATATGGCAGTCTCATAATCCTTGAGGTGTGTCCGGTTTGTGGTGCCCACTTCCTTTAAGATGCATCCGCTTTTTGACATCACATCCGGTATCCTGAAAGACCCGCCGATTTCAACAAGCTCGCCTCTGGATACAACCACCTGTGTGTTTTCGGCGATAGTGTTTAACGCCAGTAAAACAGCACCGGCATTATTGTTGACGACAATAGCGCTCTGGGCACCGGTTAGTTCACAGATCAGCTCATCCACGGCTTCATATCGAATGCCTCTTTTGCCGGTTTCAATTTTCAGTTCAAGGTTGGAATAGGATTGGGCAATGCGTGTTATATTCTTTAAGGCGTCGTCACATAAAAGAGCCCGGCCGAGATTGGTATGGAGAACAACGCCAGTAGCATTGATAACATTGACAAGCCTGGGTCGGATCTTCTCTTTTGCAAGGACGTGCATCTGCATGAGGATGGTATCATCGTTTATCGGTGTCTCAATATTTGCCAGAATATTTTTTCGTATTATCTCAAGGGCGGTTCTTACAGACTCAAGAATCACACTTCGAGGGATATCAAGAAAGGACTTGTTTTTTTTGGAAAGTTCCAGAAGATGATCAATACCCGGCAGATTTTTGAGGTTTTCATGCTTGTCCGAACGGGTCATTTTTCCCCCTTGGGTTCTTTATAAAGCGCCAGTACGCCTGACCTTGCAAGTTTTTTGATGCCAAACGGTTCCAGCAGGACAAGCAGTTCATCAATCGTATCCTCATTGCCGGTTGCTTCGAAAATATAATATTGTTGGCCTTCATCCAAGACGTGGCCATTATAGTCAGCAATAATTTTTTTTATTTTCCCTTGGGTATGAGACATTGCCTGAACACAAATAAGAGCCATCTCACGTTTTACAGCCTTTTCCCCTGTCATGTTTCTGAGTTTAATGACATTTACAAGGCGCTTGATCTGTTTTTTACATTGTTCAAGCTGGAGAGGGGTGGCATTCGTTGTAATAGTAATTCTGGACATTTTCGGATTGGCAGTGGGGGCACCGCAGATGGTTTCAATATTATAACCCCGTCCGGCAAAAAGTCCTGCAATCCTGGCGGTGACGCCGGGTTCATTTTCGACCAGCATGGTGAGTATGTATTTTTCCTGGTTCATAATCCCCTAAAATAGTTGTTCAGGTTAATTATTATTATCTTATTTTATTATGATTTGAATCAGTATCAATGATTTTTGGATTTGTAAAGCTAAGAATAAACTGATGAGATTGTTGACTAAAACCTTTCACCAGATTATAGGAGAGAAGAAATAATTATTTTTAAAATCGGAGATTTTTTTAATGGCTGAAAAACCGACCTATGGAGACTTGGAACAACGGATTTTGGAATTAGAGAAAGCAGCAGAAAGATATGCTGTACAGAATAGCGATGAAAAATATCGTATTTTGTTTGAAAAATCCAAAGATGCTATTTTGATAATCGAAAATGGAAAATTTGTTGACTGCAACCAGGCAACAGTGGATATGCTGGGGTATAAAAATAAAACAGAATTTTTAAAAATCCATCCTTCAGAACTTTCCCCGGACAAGCAAGCGGATGGCAAAGACTCCTTCACTAAAGCAAATAAAATGATGGGTCTTGCGTTGAAAAACGGCAGCCATCTGTTTGAATGGGATCACACCAGAGCAAATGGAGAAGTTTTTCCTGTAGAGGTTCTTCTAACGACAATTTCCAATCAGGAAGGCAACCAGAAAATTCATACGATCTGGCGGGATATCACCCATCGTAAAAAGGAAGAAATGATCCGCCAGGAAGAGAAAGAAACCCTTTCGACAATTCTTAAAAGCACACCCCATGGAATTACATTGACTGATAACCATGGGAAATATCTTTATGTAAATTCTTATTTTACAAAAATTACAGGATATACGCTGAAAGATATTGCTACCAAAGAAGACTGGTTCAAGAAAGCCTATCCGGATAAAAAATATCAAAAGAAGGTCTCCCAAGTATGGAACAGTGACAACAATCATTCATACCGGGGAAAGCATCGAGAATTCAAGATCAGGTGTAAAGATGGCCAGTCAAAATATATAGAATTCAGATCCACTTTTTTAGAGGATCGAAAAATTTCTGTGCTGACAGATATTACACAAAAAAAACAGGCACAGGATGAATTAAACCAGATGAACCTGGCACTTGAAAAAGCCATTGAACAGGCAAACATGATGGCGCAAAAGGCTGAAATTGCCAACGTTGCCAAGAGTGAATTTCTTGCCAACATGAGTCATGAAATCCGGACCCCTTTAAACGGTGTCCTCGGGATGACCGGTCTTTTACTGGACACAGACCTTACCAATGTCCAGCGGCAGTATGCCAACATCGTGCGGAACAGTGGAGAATCGCTCTTAACTGTGATTAACGATATTCTTGATTTTTCAAAGATAGAAGCTGGCAAGCTTGAAATGGAAGTTATCGACTTTGACCTGCGTTCCCTGCTGGATGATTTTGCCTCCATGATGTCTTTGCGGATTCAAAAAAAGAATCTGGAATTTATTTGCGCCGCATCCCCAGACGTACCTGCCTTGCTTCGAGGGGATCCTGGACGGCTTCGGCAGGTTTTTGCCAACCTTGTGGGCAATGCCGCTAAATTTACTGAGAAGGGAGAAATTTCAGTTCGATCGTACCTGGAAAAAGAAACCCCGGAAGAGGTTAAACTTTTATTTTCTGTCAAAGATACCGGTATCGGGATCCCTGAAGAAAAACATGACATGCTCTTTCAAAGTTTTACCCAGGCAGACACTTCTACTACCCGGAAATTCGGGGGCACGGGTCTGGGCCTGACCATCTCCAAAAAACTGTGTGAAATGATGGGAGGAGAAATC
>JAFCZY010000444.1 GCA_019314105.1 Deltaproteobacteria bacterium | reverse complement strand
GGTTCTGGCAACCATTTCTTTCCCTGTACCATTTTCTCCGGTAATCAGGATAGAGGCATCTGAAGGCGCTGCATTCATGATTTCCCCATATAGTTTTTGGACAGCAGGGCTGATCCCGGTGATAGAATTTTTTTCGATACTTTTTTTTCGTAAATATATATTTTCTTCTTCAATTTTTCTAAAGTTCAGCGCATTATTGATGGTAACCATAATTTTGTCGATGGACAATGGTTTTTCAAGGAAATCATATGCCCCTGATTTCGTTGCATCAACCGCAGATTCAATGGTGCCATGGCCTGTGATCATCACTACAGGAAGGCTGGGTGCTATTTTTTTAATTTCTTTTAAGGTTTCAATCCCATCCATTCCCGGCATCCATATATCAAGCAGAACAATGTCAGGGGAGTCCGCCTCAATTTTTTTTAATGCTTCATACCCGTTAAAGGCATGCATGACTTCAAATCCGTCATCTGAAAGAATTCCTTCAAGGGATTCTATGATAGTTGTCTCATCATCAACAATTAACACTGCCGGATACATACTTCTTTCTCCTGTCATATGGTTAAGAATAAGCCGGAAGCTCAATAATGAATTTTGCCCCTTCAGGCTTGTTATCCTGAACCCTTATTACACCATTATGATCGGAAATGATAGAGTGGACAATGGCAAGTCCAAGTCCCATTCCTGATTTTTTGGTGGAAAAATAAGGTTCAAATAATTTGGTTTTTTCTTTATCTGATATTCCTTTGCCGGTATCTGCTATTTCGATTCTCACAATTTTTAAAATTTCATCGTAGGAGATATCAATCAGGATCGTTCCTTTTTTGTTTACCGCATAAACCGCATTGTCAACCAGGTTGATAAAGGCTTGTTTCATATGCTGTTGATCCAGTTTCAGCATAGGAATATTTTCAGCAAATCTGGATTTGATATCAACATTTTCAAGACCTTCTCTGTATAATGCAATGGTTTCGAGAACAATATTTTCAATTCTGCACTGGGTAACGTTTGCATCCGGAAATTTGGCAAATGCGGCAAACTGGTTGACAAGATTTTTGATCAAATCCACATGTTCCACAATCGTATCTGCACAACTGGTAAAAACATCGTCATTAATTTCTTTACCATATTTGCGTTTTAAGCGTTGAGCGGATAATTTTATCGGTGTCAGAGGATTTTTTACTTCATGGGCAATCCTTCTGGCAACCTCTCTCCATGCAGCGACCCGTTGGGCTTTTTCAAGTTCTGTGACATCATCAAAGACCAGTACGGCACCTACATTTTTATCCTGATCATTTTTCAAGGTATTAAAATTTAAAAAAAAGTGTTTGGGGGCTCCTGAAACCGTTGCGGAAAGGGGTATTTTAAGCGTCTCCTGGCCCTGGGCTACCTGGGTATTAATTTTATTGGCAATCTTTAAATAATCGTTTTTTAAAACATCTTTGAAATTATGGTTTAAAATATCACGACTGTTAATATCCAGCATGGATTCGGCAGCCTTGTTGATGGTCATTATGGTTCCCTTATTATCAATAGAGATCACCCCGGCAGAAATATTTTTTAATACAATTTCAATGTATTGGCGGCTCTTTTCAAGTTCAGCATTCTGTTGTTTGAGCATCTCCCCGGAAAGCGCGATCTGTTCCCTTCCTGTGGCAAGTTCTTTGGTCATGGAATTAAAGGACTTGATAAGGGTCCCGATTTCATCATCTGTCTCAAAATCTATCTGATAATTTAAATCTCCATCCGTCACCCGTTGCGTTCCTTCTGCAAATTTCATCAGGGGGATGGTAATGGAGTAGATTCTGGGACAGTTCCGGTGATACTAGGGTGGTGATAACAATAAATGCTTTGGCTTTTTTAGGGTCAGCGCCAAAGGGGATGGCGGCAATTGTTCTTAAAAACTCCCCTTTTTTGATATTTTGTGAAATTGTATGGCTCTGCCTTCCTTCAGGGATGCCGGTTAAATCATTACTGGTCAAAAGGCCGAAATGAAGGTTTACCAGTTCATTTGCCAGTGACAGGCTGACACGCTTTGCGTCAGGTGTGTAAATCTCAACCGCATGTCGGTTAAATGCTCGTTGTATGACCTGGGTATACCGGGTCAGTTTTTTTTCATTTTTTTTGTCTAAAAGCTTCCGGGAGTCAATTTGAAAGGCAGCTCTTTTGGCAAAGAATTCATTTTTTTCTTCAATATATTCATAAAGTTTTTGGCCGACAGCTAATGAGCTGTCCAGAGTTTGTTCAACCGGTGCATTAAACCAGAAGGCAATGCTTGTGGAGATAAAATGAATTGAGAAGAAGAAAAGAACCGTTGTCGGCAAAAGAGCAAGTACAATAAATGCAGCGACTAGTCGAGTTTTGAGTTTGGACCCTAAAATATTGTTCTTTTTTTCATAGTACAGCTTTGCAAGATTTCTAAAGACCAGTAAAATCAATGCAAGCAACAGCAATAAATTGGTGTTGATCAGGATAAACATTAATACCGTGCTGGATAAGGGAAAATCACTGCCGAAATTAGTGATTCGGGTTTCAATAAATGTCAGGACCCCGACCGTAATCAGAATAATGAGAATTAAAATCCATTCTCTTTTTTTTCTGGACCGTTCGTTTTTTGAATGTTTTGATTCAGCCATATGTTTAATTTCAGGCAAGATCTGTCAATATGAACGCTAATAGGTAAAATTGATTAAATACCAGTTTGTTTCAAAATTCCAAAAAGAGACAAAAAAGAAAATAGTGTGAAGTGATAAGGGTAAGGTGATTTTATCAAGCTCGGCCTTGATCCTGAGTTGGTATTTATCCCCTTTAACAAGTTGATTCAATGGTATGATTGTTAAATTGTCCATTTCGGTCATCAAGGATTTCGCTTCTTCAAATGACGGTGTGATAATTGCCTTTTCATTTTTCCAGGATCGCAAAACAGAGAATTCTTTTTTCAGAGAATTATATTTTAGTGTGGATTTAATCCGGATGTCGGATATTTTTTTGTCAAACCATGAGTCACCCGTTTTATATAGCGTAATATAAAACGAAAAAGTGGTGGGAATACCATTGAGGACCGCCTGGTTTATTTTTGGAGTAAATGCTTGTCTTACATCAAAATATGTTAAGAGATCATCTCTTGTGTTGGCCAGTTTTATATTTTCTATAACAGCGGGTTCTTCTGCAAATGCAATAGACGGCAATAAAAGGCAGAGCACAACACTCACTGACATAAACAGTGTAATAGCCGTTCTATGGAAGGAAGATAGCATCATTGGTTAAAAATACCGTTTAAATTTTTGCCGGCCCTGTTTCCCAGGCATCTTTGTTTTCTAAAAATGTTTTAATAAATAAATGATTCAGGGTATGTCCTGATTTGTGGGTAACAATATGCCCCTGAATTGGCATGCCAAGCAGGGAGAAATCTCCAAGACTGTCT
>JAFCZY010000102.1 GCA_019314105.1 Deltaproteobacteria bacterium | reverse complement strand
GCGGGAAGCCAACTTCAAGATAAGATATCCCATCTATTTATAGACTAAAGACCCCTTGAAGACTACAAGGTTGATAGGCTGGGTGTGTAAGCACAGTAATGTGTTCAGCTAACCAGTACTAATCGGTCGTGAGGCTTAGCCACTTTTTCCACTTATAAGCTTAAACGCTTTACTGCGGACATATTAAGATATTTATTACAACTGATTATAGTTTTGAACCGGTGACTATGTGACTATGGCAAAGAGGTCACACCCGTACCCATCTCGAACACGGAAGTTAAGCTCTTTAGCGTCGATGGTACTGCATGGGAGACTGTGTGGGAGAGTAGAACGTTGCCGGTTCATTTTTTCAAGAAGGCCCTGAGCATCAACTGCGATGCCCAGGGCCTTCTTTTGTTTTAGAGAATTAATTTACGGCTCATTTTAAAATTATTCTCGAATCATTTTTTTTTCAGGGATCTGTTTTTTCTTTAAAATTTGTTTTAACGGGTGTACTTTATTGAAATCAAGACTGAAATCTTTCATTTCATAAATACAAACACCATCAACCGTAAGCGCCCCATCTGCTGTAACAGAATAGTTGTTGTTTTCATAGGTGATATCTTTTATATGCGCATGAACTTCTATTCTTTTATTTGAAGGGATGATTTGTCCCCTGTAGATCCATTCATGGGGCTGTCCCGGTGCCATTTGTGTTTCATATTCGTTTGCAGGGATATCAAATTTTTTAAGAAGAAAAAACCGGATTATTTGAAGAAAGGATTCTATCCCTAAGGAACCCGGGCAGACCGGATCCTGATAAAAATGTGCATTAAAAAACCATTCTGAAGGATCAATTGTTTTTATGGCCTTAATATATCCCTTTTTATAAAGACCGGCATCAAAGCTTAAAACCATCATGTTTGAAATGATAGGTTTTTGCCTTTTCAAGATTCAGATCAAGGCTCAGGCCGATATTTTTTTTAGACAATGAATATTTATCAAACTCGCTGTTTCTGATACCGATCTGATTTGAAAGCGCTTGTCGGGTAAAAAAGCCAAAATTGGTTGTTCCTTTATAAACCGCGTTACCAGCCTTCAATACTTCTATCTCAAAGTCCTGGATAATCATGCTACCGGCTTTGGATACATCCGTCATCCGAGTTCTGATAGTGAGGGTTCCGCAATCGTTGGATAAAGGGTGAATCAATGTAGCCTTGCCCCCCAGATTTCGGAAATGGAGTCTCTCGTCACTTTCAAGTGCGGAACCGGCATATGCAGCCAGCCAGCCACAGGGCTGAAGCGCAATTTCAAGTAGGATGCAAAAGGGTAAGGTCCGGGTTCTGTTGGCGTTAAAATACCATGCATCTTCCGGAATATCATATTGAGTTTCAATCCAGCCGCCCGGTTTCATTTCCCATTGAGGATGATCTGCTTTAAGTACTCGATCCATAAAGAAGTAAGGCGGCCTGGGAAGACGCGCAATCTGTCGCTCTTTATCAAATATTTTATAGTTGTCTCCAAAAGCTTCGGAAGGGTTTCCCTGGGCAAATGCAAGAATGGATTCTTTTGAAAAAAGAGGGTTATTTTTAAATTTTTCATTTAAAAATGGATCGGTAATAGCTTCAAATCCGGTGATACTCGCAACAACCGTATCTTCTTCATTTAAAAAGGTAAAATAGCCTTTTATTTTGGTTTTAGTCTCTTCATTGACTGTAAAGAGAATTCGAATATTTCCTTTTGATTTTTTAAAGGATGAATATAGCCTTAAATTGGCGATAAAACTTGGCAGACAAACCTGTCCCATTCTCTCATGCGACCAGAGTATGGCCGCCTGGAAAGCCGCATCCAGCATCATAGGGTCAATCGTCCATTTTGAAGAGTAAGGGGGTTTAAACCATTGATCCGAATTCGGCGCCAAACAGGTAATAACCTCAATTCCTTTTTTTGAATAACCATTGATAGATTGTATGCCCTGCAAAGCCTTTCCGTGAAACAGGATATCATGATATGCCTGCTTTGCTGAAATTGAATAGGGCTTTAATGCCATAAAAGCGGCTTTGGACAGCACCGGTGGTTCAGGTAGTTCGTCTTTTAATGTAACGATACAACTTGAATGGATAAAGGAGTGTTTGTCGTCATTTTCTGACGTAATGTTGCTGAATGTTTCATACCCATTTTCCCCTGGTTTACACTTTCCTAAATTTATATTGATACTTGAAATTTTCTTTCCAGGTTTAATTCCTTTTAACAGTCTCATATTGTCCATTCCGGCAAAAACAAGGCCCGGATTATTTTTTTGAGCTGCATGGGCGTGACAGTCCATTAATAATGCAAAAGGGACGACAGGTTCTCCTGCTATCTGATGGGAGGATAAAACAGGCGTTGATGACAGCTCTAAGGACAGGGTCATTGCTTTTGTAAGGGTGGGCTCTTTTGGTTTTTTGGGTTTTAAAAGGTGCGCCCCAATGATGACTTCAGGGTCAGTTTTTTCTATGTTTCCCATCTCTTTTAGTAATTGTCGAGCACCCGTCTTTAAAGGGATCAGTTCAATGCCTCTTTTTGAAAATTCGTTTTTCAAAGAGGTATCAACCATCCCCCCTTCCCAGGGACCCCAGTTGATAGACAGAAATTTACACTCGGAGTTCTCTACTGCCAGTTTTTGAGCCGTCTTATTTAATATCTCATTCGCCATTGCATAGTCACATTGCCCCTGGTTGCCGGTTCGGGCAGCAATGGAAGAAAACAAAACAAAATATTTGAGTTTATCCTGTTTTGATACAGACAAGAGGGCGTCAAGTCCTTTCACTTTTGTTTCCAGCACATGGGTAAACTGATCAATATGTTTATCCATAATCAGCTTGTCTTCGAGAACACCTGCACCGTGAATGATGGCTGTTATGTGATTGAATTCTTTTCGCGTAGCGTTGAAAATATCATCAATTTCTTTTGATTCTCTAATGTCTGCTGAGAAGTATCGCACCCGGGAACCATGTTTATTCATCAATTGAATATTTTTTTTAATTTCTCGGTTGGACATAATTCGTTGATATATTTTTTCTATATCAGCGGGTTTTGGTGTCTGACCTTTAAACTCATGGGTCAGTATGGCTTTTTTCAGTATTCCGGGGTCATGAACATTTTTTGCCCATTCAGATTCTGTAGATGGCGCCTTTGATCTGCCGATAAGAATAATGGTGGGAGAATATTCTTTTGCCATTTCAATGGCACATGCTGCGGTAACGCCTTTTGCACCGCCGGTAATGACGACCACATCATCAGGGTTAAGATCAACATTGCCATAGTTCAGGTTCTGATCAATTAAAGTTGGAATATTACAGTAGTCTCCATCCAGACCCATTTCGACAGATCCATGGGTCATCATTAAAGAGACGGCTGCTTCGGCATTTTCCGCACATTTTTTTAGAGAATCAGGCATGTCCAATGCCCGGCACAGAACATTTTTCCACTCAAGACCGGCTGTTTTTGCAAGTCCTGCAAGCCCGCCATAAACCGGATCACTATGGAAAGCGTTCTCTGTAAATCCAAATCCGCCGCCTAAAAAGGAGACAGTGGTTAAAAATGCTCCTTTTTCTTTACCGGAATCCATGAGATAATCGGCATTCTTCTTTACGAGTAGAAAAGCCGATTTTAAAAATTCTATGGATGTGTCCGGGGTTTTTTTCTTGAAGGAATCCGGTATCAGAACAAGACCTGCGGCATCCGGCAACTCCGGAATATTTCCGTTGCTGATATCAATCAGGTCTGTCGCTATCCCTAATTTTTCAAATTCCGTTTTAAACCGGTCGGCTATATTTGAATTGTCTTTAGTAAGGTAGACTTTTTTTTTAGCTGGCAATTTTATTTTAGCGCCATTATAAAACCTGATCTGATGGGTCGGATATTCCTGTAAAGAAACTACCTGCCGGGTCAGTTTCTTATCGATGTGAATAGTGTTTGATTGCTTTTGATTTGATTCTGTTGGATTTAATGCTGTCTTGTTTAATGCGGTTTTTTCTGTTTTAATAAGTGTTTTCTGATCACTTTTTGTCAGATATGTAATGATCTCTTCAATGGTTTTCAAATTTGCAATGTCGTCGGAAGAAATGGTCTCAATATGATCCAGTTCCTGCTCAAGCTTTGAAAGAATTTCTACTCGTTTAATAGAATCAATGCCCAGGTCTGATTCAAGATTCATGGACGGTTCCAGCATTTCAACGGGAAACCCTGTTAATTCGCTTATGGTATTGACGAGTACGGTTGAAACGGATTGATAAGTATCTTGTTCAATGGTCTCTTGAAGGATAGCAGTCGTGGCAGTATCGTCATCGGCGGCTTCTTGTATGGCATTGCGAATGTCTTTTAATGTCCTTACCGAACCGATATTTTCAGTGGTTAAGCCCTCACAGGAAGGGATCTGTTTTTCAAGTTCTGAAATAATCTCTACTTTTTTGATTGAATCAATGCCCAGATCAGATTCAATGTCCATCTCTGATTCCAGCATTTCAATAGGGAACCCCGTTAATTTGCTGACAATTTTAAACAGGATTTGTTCAGTTTGAGCACTGGCAATTTTATTTTTAGACTCATCAGGCAGATCCGTTTCAACGTGTTGGGGTGTTTCAATTTGAGTATCAGGTTCGATTGCTTGGGTTTCACTGTTGAAGGAAGAGGCTTGAGAAATCGTGACCTTATTATTTTCCTGACGGACAGGTTCCGGCCTGTGTTCGTTCATTACAGGTGAAGCAAGATTACGGGTTTGCTCCATCATGCTTGCCAGAGTTTTACTTGCCTGGGCCTGTGTGTCTAGAAATTTTTCATGGGCCCGGGCAGTTTGTGCTTGAAGCTGCTGCATGGCCTCAAGCCCTTTTTGAACCAGTTTCATGGCGTCGGTGGCAGGTGGCCTTAGATTTTTGTTGTCAGTCTCTCGTATATTTTGAGATGTCATATCAGATCCTTTTAAAGCCGACTTATTTTTATTCATTATTTGTTCCTGTGAGGGTTCCGGCTTTGATTTTGGAATGCTGCAATTGTTTTTCGGTTTAGGATTGGCACCTGAAAGTTGTACCCGCATTTTTTTAGGTTCCGGTTTTTTGCCTGCATCTTCCCAGGGGGTCAGGTCAATAGAAAATCCCTTTGAGGCAATCATACACAATACATGGGCAAGATCTTCAATGCCTGATTTCTTTCCTGAAGATGCGTCAAGAGAAATCGCTGTAATCTTGTTTTCGTGCAAAAGCGGTTTCATCAGGCCTGTTAATACAGCCTTGGGGCCGACTTCTATAAAAGTAGATACATTTTTGTCAAGCATATACTCAATATTTTCAACAAAGTTAACCGGGTTTATTAATTGATTTCCAAGGCGTTTTTTGATGTCAGATTTTCCCCTCTCATAGGGTTTTCCTGTGGTGTTGGAAAGAACGTCAACCTTTGTAGGAGAAAATATCTTTGAGGACAACTCTTTTTTAAAGGGCGTTACAGCAGTTTGAACAAGCTCACTGTGAAATGCTGCGGCAACAGGAAGTTGAACAGCCCTTATTTTTTTTTGCCTGCATATTTTTTTTGCCCGAAGAATCTCCTGGGTTGATCCGGATAAGACCCCCTGGGTTTTGTTGTTTTTATTGGCCAGGATTACATCAAGGGTTTCTTCTTTTATTAGGGCTTCGATATCTTCCAAAGGCGCTTGAACAGCGAGCATGCTTCCTGAATCACCATCAGGGTGTGATCCGGCCGTTGCCATATATTTGCCGCGTGCTGCAGCAAGCTCAAGAAAAGAGGCTTCTTCTATCCATCCGGCTGAACAAAGGGCTGATAATTCTCCAAAACTGTGGCCACAGGTTATTTCAGGTTGTATGCCAAATTTTTTCAACACCTTGATCATGGCAAGGGATATGGCGCCGATTGCCGGTTGAGCGATATCGGTTTTGCGAAGGTCTTCTTCGGATACTGCTTTTGTCTGCAAATGGGATGGCAAGGGGAAGATGTAGTCATTTAAGGGTTTGAAATCCGGTCTATTGTCATTTGCTTTGGAAAAGATATTTGTTGCCTGTTCTAATGCCTCTAACGCTTCAGGAAATACAGAAATAAGATCTTTTCCCATCCCGGTGTACTGGCTTCCCTGACCCGGAAATAAGAACCCCAGCTTTCCTTCGGGTTTCGGGGTGGATGACAAATAGATGTTTGGTTTCAATTTATCTGTATCAATGCTTTCTCTGGCATTATTTAGATTTTTTTGAATATCATCATTTTTTTTATGAATCATCAACAGCCTGAAATTATGGGTGACGGAAAAAGTTTGTCTTGATTCATGGGACAGCCAGGCAATCATCTGTTTTTCTTCTTGAGCATCTTTTGTTTTATTCAGCTCGGTTTCAAATGCATAGAGGTTGTCCAGAAGCCCTTCTTTTGTATTAGATGAAAAGGCAATGATTTGTACAGCCCCATCCCAGGAAACATGAGCCTTTGAAGGGATGTACTCTTCCAAAATTACATGAAAATTACTGCCGCCAAACCCAAATGCGCTGACACCTGATCTTCGGGGATGCCCCGATGATATTAAGGGTGATTTTGATACCCAGGGTTTAGATTCGGGGTTTAAATAAAACGAAGAATTGTTGATATCAAGTTCAGGGTCGGGTTCCAATGCTTTTAACGTAGGGGGAAGGACCTTGTTGTAAAGACAGAGCGCTGTCTTTATTATTCCTGCCGCCCCTGCAGCAGCCTTGGTATGGCCGATCATGGATTTAACCGAACTAATGGCGGTTTGATTTTTTTTAGAAGTGGGCTCAAAACAGTCTTTTAATGCATAAAATTCCACTTTGTCGCCAACTCTTGTTCCGGTTCCATGCGCTTCTATGAGTTCAACCGTGGAAGGGTCGATTTCTGCCTCGTGGTAGGCTTCGTTTAATGCTTTCAGTTGTCCTTTGGAATCAGGAGCATAAACAGCAGAGGTCCTGCCATCACTTGAAGTGCCGATGCCTTTAATGACAGCATAGATTTTGTCATTATCCTTTTGAGCATCTTCAAGGCGTTTTAAAATCAGCATTCCAATGCCTTCACCCAGGACTGTCCCGTCCGCATCTTTTGAAAATGGTTTTGCATCACTTGTGTGTGACAGAACCCCGGTTTTTGCAAAGCACATGTGCATGAAAACATCGTTCAAGGTATCTACACCACCGGTAATAGACATGTCACATTTGTGGGAAATAAGCTCCATGACCGCTATATGAAGGGCAGATAAAGAACTTGCACAGGCAGCATCGGTTACGGTATTTGTTCCGGAAAGGTTTAACCGATTTGCGATTCTGCCGGCAACAACATTGCCAAGAAGGCCTGGAAAAGAATTTTCCTGCCATTGGACATAATCGCCTTGTATCCGTTGAATGATCTCTTCTTTTTTATCTCCAGTGATTCCGGAATCTTCCAATGCCTTTTTCCAGATAGGATGCCCCAACCGTGCGCCCAGAGGAATCACCAGTTCCTGAGTTCCGGTAACCCCTAAAATGACATTGACTTTTTTTTGTTCAAGGACAGGATGGTTCATCGGGTATCCGGCATCTTCAAGGGCCATCCTTGCGACTTCAAGCCCTAAAAGCTGGGAGGTGTCTGTGGCTTCTATATTATTGGGCGGGATACCGTAATCTAAAGGGTCAAAGGTTATTGGCGGAAGAAA
>JAFCZY010000101.1 GCA_019314105.1 Deltaproteobacteria bacterium | reverse complement strand
ATTAATAATTATTTCAAGAATTTCTTCATCAATAACGCTGTCATTCATCAGGATTTTTTTGTTATCTTTAATCCTGGTGATCTCAATTTGTTTGATGATATCTTTGTTATCCATATTGATTTTCAGGTGATCGTTCTGACCACAAGAACAGGACAGGAAGCCCGGCTGATAACACGATCAGTTGTAGAACCAACCAGAAATTGTTCCAAGAGGCTGTGACCGTGAACTCCAAGCACGATCATATTCACTTTTTTTTGCACGGCATAGTCGATCAGTTTTTTATAAGGCTGACCTTCAAGCAGGATAGTAACGGGTGTACACCAGTTCCGGCTCTCTTCAGGAACCATAGAAAAAAGCTGTTCTTCAAGGCGACTTGATAAAGAATTCTTTTTTTTCAAAGTAACATGGGCCAGGTAAAGTTGTGTTTGAAATTCCTGCGCCAGGCTCAGGGCATAGTCAAAAGCAAGTTCCGAATCCGGGGAAAAATCACATCCCACAAGAATTCGCTTTAGTTTTATATTCTCCTCAACATCAGAAATCAAATGATTTTCCTGTGCATGCAGAATCAGAAGTGGGCAGGATAGAATTTTCACCAGTCTATCCGTGACAGAGCCAATCAAAAATCTTTTTACGCCTGATCCGCCATGGGTTGCGGCAATGATCATATCGACATTATTTTTACGGGCAGCTTGATCGATTTCATCTGCCGCGTGACCGTATGAGACGATGATGTCACAATCAATATCAGACGTTTCTGCTATTTTTTTAAGCCTATCCCTTGCATGTTGTATGCGATCGTCCTTGATGTCAGTGTATGCTATATGTGAGTGTCCAAAACTTGAAACCATCAGTGCTCCTGATACGATATGGCATAGGTAAAGTGTTGAGCCAAATTCTGAAGCCAGTGATTTGCCATAGGACAGGATACTGTTCGTGAAGTCCGAAAAATCGATGGTGCACATTATTTTTTTTGGTTTTATCCTCATGATTTTCCCCCTTTTTTTAAAATTATTGTCTGGTTAGAGGAATATGAAGCGGACTTAAATTGTAATATTTTTACACAAGGGTCGTCAAGTGCATTATAGAGATAATTTTATTCAGGTGGTGTGCGGCAGGCAGGACACAATAAAGGCCGGCCTGAAAAGCATATTGATTCTCAGCCCGGCCTTTATTGTGAAGCGTTAAATTTTCGATTAAAAGAAGTTTAACAAAATTAATTACTGGTCAATGCCTTATGGCATTCGATCAGATCGTCTACCACCTCCGGATCTGCCAGGGTTGAGGTATCTCCCAGGCTGTCAAATTCATCATTTGCGATTTTTCTTAAGATACGGCGCATAATTTTTCCTGAACGGGTTTTGGGTAATGAGGGTGCAAAATGGATAATATCAGGGGTTGCAATGGGCCCGATTTCCTTTCTGACATGCAGTTTTAACTCACTTAAAAGTTCGTCACTGGGTGTTGCGCTGACCCTGAGCGTTACATATGCATAGATTCCCTGGCCTTTGATGTCATGGGGGTATCCGATTACTGCGGCTTCCGCCACTTCCTTATGACTGACAAGAGCGCTTTCCACCTCAGCTGTTCCCATTCTGTGTCCGGATACATTGATCACATCATCCACACGACCGGTGATCCAGTAGTAGCCGTCTTCATCCCTGCGGCATCCGTCACCGGCAAAGTAGTATCCGTCAAACATCTGGAAATAGACTTTTTCAAACCGGTCATGGTTGTTATAAACGGTTCTCATCTGTCCGGGCCAGGGTTCTTTAAATGCTAAAATACCGTCACAGGCCCCTTCAAGTTGTTGTCCTTCTTCATTTAAAATTACTGGATTGACGGAAAAGAAGGGTAGGGTTGCTGAGCCGGGTTTCTGGTCAATGGCGTATGGCAGCGGCGTGATCATGATGCCGCCGGTCTCCGTCTGCCACCATGTATCCACAATCGGGCATTTTTCTTTGCCCACATGTTTGAAATACCATTTCCATGCCTCGGGATTAATAGGCTCTCCAACTGATCCTAACAATCTTAAGGAAGAAAGATCATATTTTTCAACCCATTCTTCTCCCTGGGCCATTAAAGCCCTGATCGCCGTTGGCGCAGTGTAAAACTGGTTTACTTTCCATTTGTCAACAGTTGCCCAGAAACGTCCCGGATCAGGATAGTTGGGAACGCCTTCAAACATGAGGCTTGTGGCCCCCTGTGACAGGGGGCCATAAACAATGTAGCTGTGTCCGGTTACCCAGCCGATATCGGCAGTACACCAGAATATATCATTGTCATGGTAATCGAAAATATATCTAAAAGAAATTCCGGTATAGACCATGTAACCGCCTACATTGTGTTGTACGCCTTTTGGTGTTCCGGTTGACCCGGAGGTATAAAGGATAAAAAGAGGATCTTCCGCATCCATCCATTCCACGGGGCAGTCGGTGTCTTGCTTTTGGGCTTCTTCATGCCACCATACGTCTCGTCCTTCTTTCATTTCAATATCAGAACCGGTTCGTTTGACTACAAAACAGCAGTCAACCGAATGCCCATTTTTTTTGCACAGATCCATAGCCGCATCTGCATTGCCTTTTAAGGGAATTGCCTTTGCCCCTCTCATCACCCCGTCAGTGGTCACAAGAATTTTGCAATGGCTGTCCAGTATGCGGTTGGAAAGAGCATCAGAAGAGAAGCCACCAAACACAATACTGTGAATAGCACCGATACGGGCACATGCCAGCATGCTGACGGCAAGTTCCGGTACCATAGGCATATAAATGGCCACCCGGTCCCCCTTTTTTACCCCTTTTGATTTCAGGGCATTGGCAAATTGACAGACTTTTTCATGAAGTTGTGTGTAGGAAATTTCAAGGTCTTCGCCAACTGTATTGCCTTCCCAGATAAGGGCGGTTTGATCGCCCCTGTTTTTTAAATGTCTGTCAAGGCAATTGTAGGCTATATTTGTTTTGCCGCCTTTGAACCATTCAATATGAATCGGGCCGTTGGAGATACTGTAATTAAAATCCCGGACAGTGTCCCATTTTTTTTTCCAGTGAAACTGTTCTGCCATTTCCGTCCAGAATTCATCCGGTTTCTCAATGGAACGATTGTACATTTCTTCGTACTCATCAATCGTCTTCACCCAGGCATTTTTTCGGTACTCATCCGGTGCATGAAATTTAAACTCGCTCATCTTTTTTCCTTTTTGTAGTTAGAACCCATTTTCAAAAGTAACATCAATTTAGATTTTTTCAGTTGCGGGAGTGGCTATAAATTCAGGTTGTTCATAAGTCTCAGTAACAGGTGCTTTGGTCATCAGGGCCAACACAGCTCCGATGAGAAGCAATCCTGCAGCAAGAACATATGCCATTCTTGGGCTGTTGGTATAAGCAACAATCATTTGAGACACTCTTGGAAAGATGAAACCGCCCACCCCCCAGGCACTGAAAACCAGGCCGTAATTGACGCCAAAGTTCTTTAAACCGAAAAAATCTTTGGTTGCAGACGGAAATAAAGAAAGGTTTGTACCGTAGTTAAATCCGATGAGCATGGCCGCAAGAACCAGAAGTATGACCTGTGCCGGTGTAATAAACAGGAGAGAAAAGATGACAACTGACTGAAAAATCAACATGATAAAAAGAGTGTTCGCACGTCCGATACGGTCGGAAAGGATACCGGCTATAACACGCCCGGAGGCATTTCCCACTGCCATTAATGCCACAACCACCCATGCCATTTGGCCCATGCCCTGCTTGGCCATTCCTGCCACACCGCCAATGATCATAAGGCCGGCACCTGATGCAATACAAAAAATAATCCATAATTTATAAAATGTTGCTGTACGAAGCATTTTTCCGGGTTCAAAATCAATGGCACCACTTGCAGCAGCCGTCGTGTTTTGAGCGGCATCCGGATGAACATACCCTTCCGGGGGGTTTGCCAAAAATTGTGCAAGGGCAGAAACAATAATGAGAAAGGCAATACCGAAAATAAGCATGGCCTGGGAAAGCCCGACTTTGGCAATTAAAAATATTGCCAAAGGAGCAATATATACAGATGCCAGCCCAAACCCGGCAACAACAATACCGGCAATCATGCCGGTTTTTGCAGGGGGAAACCATTTAATGGCAGGCGGTGTGGCTGATGCATAACCAAACCCAAGCCCCATTCCTGTGAAAATACCGAATCCGATGATCCAGCTAATCCATGCAGTGGAGAATGAAATAATAATCAGGCCAAGTCCTGTGAGGACGCCTCCGATGACAGCCGTAATCTTCGGGCTGATCCTGTCCTGAACACGGCCTGCAAAAATCATGGTAAATGCAAATACCAGGCAGCAGACGGCATAGGGATCATTTAAGGAAGCCAGGCTCCAGTTAAAAAGGCCATCGCCTGCCACAATGGAGTCTTTGATTGTCATTTTAAATATACTCCAGGTATAAAGGATACCCAAAGCCAGGTTGATACCTAATCCTGCCATTGTTACGCGCCAACCAAGGTTTTTAATTTGAGCCATCTTAAGACCCTCCTTTAATAAATAATTAAGATTCACTTATAGTGTAATAGCAAACAGTGTGCCGGAAGGAATGAAAATTTATATCTATCTGTTTTTATTGAATTTTAACTAAAAAATGAATTCATGAAGGGTTTGCAGAGGTACAACAAAAGTTGTAGAAAAATATATCAATCCGAACGATTGTTCGGTGGAATAGGCTAAAAGGAGAGTTTTCACAACTTTTGTTGTGAAAACAACTTTTGTTGTGGGTTAATCGGTTTTTCCGAATTTTAATTTCTGTAGCCTTTTGCTCAGGGCCTGCTGGGAGATACCCAAAATTTCGGCTGCTGCAGATTGATTGCCTCCGGTCTGTTTCATGGCCTTCTCCACAAGTTCTCTGGAGGCTTCTTTCAGGGTAGGAAGAGAAAGGGTTTGATTATTATCTTTTTGTCCCGCTCCTGATCTGGATGTGTCCAGAACTTTGAATAGATCAGCTGTGATAGGCCCTTCCCGGTATCGCGAGATAGCATCATACACCATAGATTTAAGTTCTCTGATATTGCCCTTGAAAGGATAGGCTTCCATCTGTTCGATCAATGTTTTCGGGATATCAGGAATGGGCTTATTCAGTTCATTGGCGGCGTTGCAGATAAACCGGTCCAATAGCAGCGGCAGGTCTAGAAGACGCTCTCGCAGGGGCGGCAGCGTCAGTGTATGGGTAGAAAGACGGTAGATCAAATCTTTTCTGAAGATGCCTTTTTTTTCAAGGGCCCAGAGATTTAGGTTGGTGGAGGCAAGTATCCTTACGTCGGACTGTCTGATTTCATCAGATCCTAAAGGCAGGTATTCCCTTTCCTGGAGCAGCCGGAGTAATTTAACCTGGGACGTTAACGCAAGATCTCCGATTTCATCCAGAAAGAGAGTGCCACTATCTGCCTGCTCGATTAGTCCTTGTCTTATTTTTTGTGCACCAGTGAACGCTCCAGGAACATGACCAAAAAGAGTATCGGAAAACACGTTATCATCCAATCCGGCTACATTGACCACAACCAGTTTTCCCTTTCTTTTGCTCAACGTATGGATGGGCTGGCCGATTAATTCTTTTCCCACGCCTGTTTCTCCAAGAATAAGAACTGGCTGGGAAGAGGGGGCAATGGCTTCGATATAGTGAAAAATGGAATGCATCTTTGCATCCTGTGTGATGATATGGGCAAATGCCTTGGGGTTTTTAATCTGGGAGAATAGATCACTTTCCGGAAAATCCTGAAATTTATTTTTAAACTCTCCATAGGCCAAAGCCTGTTTAACAGCAGCGATCAGTCGATCTTCTTCTACCGGCTTGACCACATAATCCATGGCACCAATTTTCATGCATTTTACCGCTGTATCCACATCAATGTCACCGGTGAGGATAATGACGGGTATTCTGGGATATGTTTTGCGGACGATTTTAAGCAGACGGCCGCCGTTGATATGGGGCATATTCAAGTCCAGGAGAATGAGACAGGGAATCTGACGTTCCATTTGCCGGATCACATCCCTGGCATCACTGATGGTGATAATATTGTCCATGCCTGCCATTCTCAATGTGGTATCCACAGCCAGAAGAATTTCCGGTTCATCATCCACAATAAGGATGGGCCGATCCATGGTCTGTTGTCTGTTCATTATTATGATATCCTGTTCTTTGAAATAATATTTTCTTCAGTGATAATGGGTAATAGTATTTTTACAGTCAAACCCTCTCCAGATTTCGAAGTAAACTCTAATATCCCCTTGTGGTCATTTACAATTTTTTCCGAAATGGAAAGCCCGAGACCTGTTCCTCCGTCGTCCCGTCTGGTTGTAAAAAAAGGATTTTTTAATTTTTCCAAATTTTTCGGAGGAACACCCGGCCCGCTGTCCGATACTTCAATAACAATAAAAGAAGCGTTCGATATTTTTGAAGTTTTCACATGGATGAACTGTTTTGGATTTTCAAGGGCTTGACATGCATTAACTAGCAGATTGATAATTACCTGTTGTAATTTCTGTGAATTGCCTGAAATTTTCGGCAGGTTATTTCCATAATCAACTGACAGGTGGCGGGTGGCTTTTTTCAATATAGAGTGGGTCAGATTTAGTGATTTTTCTACCACAAGGTTGACATCAATCTCACTCTCCATATCCGTTTCTGTGGGGCGTGAAAAATCCTTTAACTCAGAGATAATTTTTTTTATTCTTGCCGCACCGTCTTCCATGGCTTTGAGCATAAGGTCTATTCTTTTGCTCAGTTCCGCGTATGG
>JAFCZY010000100.1 GCA_019314105.1 Deltaproteobacteria bacterium | reverse complement strand
TTTAATACTGTATTTTTAAACAAAGCCGACACCCCGGACAGAATGGCGTCTGGTCAAAAAATAGCTGAACTTTTGCAGACAAATAAAAATATTAACCAGATTATCATCACCTCGTTCAGGGATGAACTCTCTGTTAAAACTTGTTTTGATACTCAGGAAACAAACCAAAGGAATAAAAAATAATGGGAGAAAATATATATAAAAAAGTGTATGAGCTGCTTTCATCAGGTCAGAAACTTATTCTTGCAAAAACCATCAGACGGTCAGGCTCTACTCCGAGGGATGTGGGGTCCATGTGTATCATCACACAAGACGGGAAACTCATCGGAACCGTTGGCGGCGGAGCCCTGGAATACCGGGTTCAAAAGCAGGCCATGGAACTTTTAAAACAGGAAAACTCTTTCATCTATAAGTTTCAGCTGACCAATGAAGACTTGGCAGGTGCCGGTATGATTTGCGGAGGGAATGTTGACCTTTATCTGGAACCTCTTTTTCCGAAAAACAGGGAGATGGTATCACTGTTTAAAACTATCCGGCAACAGATTGGCGAGAACCGTTCTGGCATACTGGTGACCCGGATTGAGACCGGCATCCATGCCATGGATACCAGTGCAAGACTGTTTATAAAAGAGGATGGCGAAACTTTGGGAACTATTCCCGGACTCAATCCCAAAGAAATAAATCTTGATAAAGATACGCCTTATGCTCTGATTCATCTGAATGACAAAAAAGCGGGTCTCTTTGTGGAAAAAATTTCCCTTTCACCCCGGATTTTTCTTTTCGGGGCCGGCCATGTCTCCCTTTTTGTAGCACGCCTGGCAAAAATAGTGGGGTTTAGTATCACTCTGATTGATGACAGGCTGGAGTTTGCCAACAAAGAAAGATTTCCGGAAGCGGATAAAATCCTTGTCACTGAGTTTAAGCAAGCCTTTGAACAACTTAAAATCTCACAAAATTCATATATCCTGATTATCACACGGGGTCACCTTCATGATAAAACCGTATTACAGCATGCCCTTGGCACAACGGCATCCTATATCGGTATGATCGGCAGCACTAAAAAGAGAAATACCATATATAAGGCGCTTATGGATGAAGGATTTTCCAAAGACGACCTTAAAAAAGTCTATTCCCCCATCGGTATTGATATCAATGCGGAAACTCCCGAAGAAATAGCCGTCAGCATTGTGGGAGAACTGATCAAAAAACGGGCACCCGAAAAAAAGACAAAAAATCTGATCTTATGAGCATTCCCAGTAAAAAAATTGCCGGCATTATCCTTGCCGCAGGCGCTTCATCCCGCATGGGCAAAATCAAACAACTGCTGCCGTTTGGGAAAACAACCCTTCTTGGCCAAGTGATTCAGACCGCCAGAAAATCAGCATTGCATGAAATCATTGTTGTGCTGGGGCATTGTGCCGATGAAATAGAGCAGGCCATTGATCTTTCAGGCACAAAAGTTATCAGGAATACGGCATACCCAAAGGGACAGAGCACCTCCCTTATCAAAGGGCTTGAAACTGTTTCCCCGGTCTGTGATGCCGCCCTTTTTCTTCTGGGCGATCAGCCCCTTGTCACCGCTGCCATTATCAACCGGCTTATTGATGCATTTGAAACGTCCGATGCCCCGATTGTCATCCCGTACTGCAATGGCAAACGGGGCAACCCGGTCATTATTGCCAGACCTTTGTTTCATCGCCTTACATCATTATCCGCCGATACCGGGGCAAGAGCTCTTTTTGATGAATTTAAAGAATCTATCTTAAACGTGTCAATTCCCAACGATGCCATTCTGATTGATGTGGACACAATAGATGATTATGAAAAATTGAAGAGCAAAGGAGCTTGATATATAAACCGACCATGACTTCAAATTTTCAAAATGAACTCAGCATCACCACCCTGTATCCAAAACCGGGGATCACTATCTGGTATTCCAGAATACCGGATATCATTGATTCGGTTTTCATTAAAGATCGGCATCATAATTTCAAGTCCCCCGCTTTTAGAACAATGGTAAACAAAACATTTCAAAAAGATGACTTTATTAAACCCTTTTTCAGTAATGATGAAATCCGCACCATCAATAGCTTCAAAGCCCTGAAAAAACAGATAGAATGGATAAGTGGCCGGTATTTGATCAAACAGATGATGCAACACTTCTTTTTGAAGAACACATCCCTTGATCGCATCACCCTCTCCTATCTTGATGAGGGTGCCCCCTATCTTACCCATCACCCTGATGTTCCTGTTTCATTGTCCCACAGCAACGATTATACGGCAGTTGCATGGTGTAAAAATAACCATCAAACCATTGGCATTGATATTGAAAAGATCACCCAAAAACCGGATGCCAATTTTATGAAAATAGCGTTCACACAAAATGAAATTTTAAACTTGAAAGATGATGCTGTTGAGATCTTCAAAAACTGGACTATCAAAGAAGCCTATTTGAAATATATCAAAAAAGGATTTAATGAAAGCCTTCACCGGGTAGAGGTCATCCATAATGAGATCTGGCAGAATAAAAAGAAAATTGAGGTGGGTGTTTATTCAACCTTTATCAATGATAAGTATGTGTTGTCGCTTGTTTCAGATGGATCCAACGGTTAATCATCGTCATGATCAAACACATATCCCACAGACCGTCTGCTGATGAAATAAACCGGTTTTTTCGGTTCTTTTTCAAAATATTTTCTAAACCTGACCATAAAATTATCCACCGTCCTTGTGGAGGTATCCTTTGAATAGCCCCAGGCTGCGGTCAAGAGCATTTCCCTTGACATGGGTTTTCCCTTATTTGCGATAAAAAGCCTTAACAGAACGATTTCCTGGTCTGTCAAAATGATTTCACCGACAGCGCACCGGGCTTTGAAAGTGACAAAATCAATATGATTATCCCCAAAATCATAAGCGTCGCCTTCAAACATTTTACAGGCGGCCTTCAGATGATATCCTGAAGTATCATCTTTTTTCTCATCTTCATACCAGGTCTTTTTTTTGATCAGGCGATCAACTCTTAAAAGAAACTCCTCAAGGTCAAACGGTTTTGACAAATAATCATCTACACCGTATCGAAGCCCTTTGACTTTATCCTTTGTATCCCCCCTGGCAGAAAGGATGAGCACAGGAATTTTTTCATCTTCCTGTCGAATGGTTTTTAAAATAGAAAACCCATCGATCATGGGCAGCATAATATCAAGAATAATCAAATCCGGTTTCCAGGACCGCCATTGATCAAGACCATCAAGGCCATCTATGGCAATTTTTACCTGATACCCCTGAATGGAAAGATTCAAACGGATTCCATCTGCAATATGCACTTCATCTTCTATGACCAGAATACGCTTTTTTTCAATCGCTTCCATAGATTCTTCTCCCTGACATTGGCAATGCTTGCCCTTGGAATGGTAATTATAAAAGTGGCCCCCTTTCCTTTCCCTTTGCTTGTAGCCGATGCTCTCCATCCATGGATGTTGGCGATACTGGACACAAGGTACAACCCAAGACCCGATCCCGAGACCTCGTTTTTATGGTTCCGGCCGGATTGATAAAATTTCCTGAAAATTTTTTTTGCCTCCTTTTTATCAACACCGATCCCATTATCTATAAACTCAATGGTCACTTTTTGTATAAAACTTTTAAACCGGATGGTGAGCTTTGGCGTTTGGGATTCATTATACTTAATGGCATTGGAAATGATGTTCATTAACAGCATCTCAAATAAAAACGAATTCACCGGATAAACCATCCGGCTGTTGGATTGATTTTCGATTTCAATATCCATATCCCGAAAAAGAGATGTGTTTTTTTTGCAAAAATTTTTTACAAATTTAACCAAATTATTCCTGGTAACTTCGGAATCAAAATTTTGACTTTCAATTCTGGCAAGATTAAGGATGCTGTTAATATTTTCCGTAAGCCGATCAATATCTTCCAACATATTTTTACTGTATTTTTTTATTTCATCTGGCTCTAGTGGGTGCCGGATAAAGGTCTCAAGATAAATTCTTAAAGAGGTTACAGGGGTCTTGAGCTCATGAGTAAAATTATAAATAAAATTATGCTGAAGCCTGAAAAGATTGACGGTTTTCTGGTAATAAATAAAGGCAAGAAGAATACCGATCAATACCACTGCAATCAACGCACTTAAAACCAGTATGGTCATCCCGGTCTTTGAAGGAAAAATCGATTGGGGATCAATATGAAACTTCAGGATAATCACTTCAAGCGCCGAGGTGATTTCCATATACCAACTGACCGTCATCACAAGAACTGTGAACAGGGCAAAAATAGAACAGGTAAAAATAAAAACAGGGTGAAGATACCACCGTGAGGGGTTTAAAATCTGCATATTTAGTTGTCTTCCAAATTAAACGCTTTCCACATTGCCAACACTGTTGTGGCATTTTTTATAAATATCGTTTACACTCTGATCTGCTAATATTAACGACAAAAGGGGAAAAATGGAAGTGATTAAAAAATATTATATACTGGTTGCGATTGCCATCACCTGTCTGCTGCCCTTAAACGCCTTTGCAAAACCTCCCCTCAACGTCCATGTCAGTATCCTTCCCCAGAAATATTTTGTTGAACAAATCGGAAAAGACAAGGTAATCGTTGATGTCTTGGTAATGCCGGGTAAAAGCCCTGCCACCTATTCTCCCTCACCGGACCAAATAAAAAAACTGATGTCATCTGACATCTATTTCAGGATTGGTGTGCCCTTTGAAAACGGTATTCTGCATAGGATCGAAGCCATAACCGGCATAACAATTATGGATACCCGTGAAAATATTGTCTTGAGAGAAATGGAGGAACACCATCATCATGATGACAAAGATCAAACCGAGTCTATCGGTAAAGATCCCCATATCTGGATGAGCCCGCTGCTTGTCAAAATACAGGCGCATACAATTTTCAAGACACTTTCCCGTATCGATCCGGAGAATCGAAATGCCTACAAAAAAAATTATGACCAATTTGCAAAAGATCTGGATGATCTTGACCAGCGCCTGAGAACAATCCTCAAAGCATCAAAGGGAGAAAATCTATTTGTATTTCATCCCTCTTTCGGGTATTTTGCAGATGCGTACGGCTTGAAACAGGTTGCCATTGAAACCATGGGAAAAGCACCCAAAGGAAAAGCACTGTCCAATATCATCAAACTGGCAAAAAAACAGAAAACCCGGGTGATTTTTGCCCAGCCCCAGTTTGACAAAGATACGGCAGAGAAAATTGCCGCCGCCATTGACGGTGGTGTGGTGTTCATCGATCCCCTTGCCTATGATTACCTGGCCAATATGGAAACCATAGCTCACGCTATTGCTGGAATATTAAAAAAATAAATGAAAGCTAATTGTATTCATTAAGACTGAAATTATGCAGAAAAATAATAACCCTACACATGAAATCCTGTTAAATAATATCTCCTTTGCCTATAAACAATGCAATGTTCTGGAGGATGTGACGCTTTTCATTAAAAAAGGAGAATTCGCCAGTATTGTCGGCCCCAATGGCGGGGGAAAAACCACCCTTCTCAAGCTGATTCTCGGTTTGATCAAACCGGACAAAGGCGATGTCCGCATATTTGGAAAATCTCCGGACAACGTCAGGCAAAGAATCGGGTATATGCCTCAGTATGCACACCTTGACATGACCTTTCCGGCAACCGTCATGGACGTGGTGTTAATGGGAAGACTTAAAAAAACGAACCTGTGGTTTTCAAAAAAGGACAGAGATATGGCATTAAACGCCATTGATGATGTGGGAATGACCGGTTTTGCCCCTACAGGATTCAACGAACTTTCCGGCGGTCAGAAACAGCGAATTCTTATTGCCAGGGCCTTATGCAGCAACCCGGACATCCTATTACTGGATGAACCCACCGCCAACGTAGATCAACAGACAGAAGAAAATCTGTTTTCCATTTTACATAAACTGAACGCAAAAATGACCATTCTTCTGGTATCCCATGATCTTGGATTTGTTTCAAAATATGTCAAAAGTGTTATCTGCGTAAACCGCCAGGTCGTTATTCATCCCACAAGTCTGATCAATGGTGCCATGATAAAGGATATCTATCATGGTGATCTGAAAATGGTACGGCATGATCACAGATGTAGCCCGGAAGGACACACGCATGATTGAGCTATTTTCAGCGATCTTTGATCCTGACAACCTGTTTTTAAAATATGCCTTTATCATGGGTTCCCTTGCCTCCATTTCCTTTGGCATCATTGGAACCTTTGTCACCATCAAAAAAATCGGATACCTTGCCGGCGCTATTTCCCATTGCGTCTTCGGCGGCATCGGGCTGGCTCTTTTTCTCCAGGTAAATGCAGGACTGGCATGGTTTGATCCAATGTTAGGGGCCATCCTCGCAGCCATCATTGCCGCCGTAACCGTGGGGCTTGTCAGTCTTCACGCAAAAGAAAGGGAAGACACCATTATCGGCACGCTCTGGGCCGTGGGAATGGCATCGGGTATTTTACTCATTGACATGACACCCGGGTATTTTAATCTCAGCTCCTATTTGTTTGGTGATATCCTGCTGATTTCAAGTAAAGACCTTTTATATGTTGCCGGCTTGGATATTTTGGTTCTTGGCGTTTCCGTACTTTTTTTCAACCAGTTTTTCGGTGTTTGTTTTGATACTGAATTTACCGCCTTAAGGGGTATCAATACGACTTTCTTTTATCTCACATTACTCATTCTCACAGCTCTGACCGTGGTGCTGATGGTCAGAATTGTGGGGATTGTGCTGGTGATTGCGTTGTT
>JAFCZY010000099.1 GCA_019314105.1 Deltaproteobacteria bacterium | reverse complement strand
TCAGGGTTGGAGTTGACCATGATGGATTCCACCCCCTCTTCTTTCAGAGCAAAAGAGGCATGAACACAGCAATAGTCAAATTCAATCCCTTGACCAATTCTGTTAGGACCGCCACCCAGGATAATAACTTTTTTTCTGTCAGATACTCTTGCTTCGCATTCTGTTTCATAGGTGGAGTAGTAATAAGGCGTTGCTGCCCTGAATTCTGCGGCACAGGTATCCACCAGCTTGTAAACCGGAACAATGCCAAGGTCTTTTCGTGTCTGCTCAATCTGTTTGTCTGTCAGGTTGGTAAGGTGTGCCAACTGCTTATCTGAGAACCCGTATTTTTTAGCTTTTTCAAAAAGATCCCGGGGAAGGTCTTTGCCAGCAAGTGTTATCTGTTTTTCAAGATCCACGATCTGTTTCATCTGGTTGAGGAACCAGGGATCAATCCCGGTCATTTCATAAATCATGGTGATGGGCATGCCGTGTTCAATGGCATATTTTATGTAGAACAGTCGCTGGGAATTGGGTGTGGAGAGTTTGTATTCTAATTCATTGCCGCTGACACTGCCGGAAAGCGGATCTTTTCCATCTGCCCCAAACCCTGCCCGGCCGATTTCAAGGGAGCGTAAGCCTTTTTGGAATGCCTCTTTAAATGTTCTGCCAATGGACATGGTTTCCCCAACGGATTTCATGGCTGTTGTCAGAATATCTTTTGTTTCAGGAAATTTTTCAAAGGTCCATCTGGGAATTTTCACCACGCAATAATCAATGGAGGGTTCAAAACAGGCAAGGGTTTCACCGGTGATATCATTGGTAATTTCATCCAGAGTATAGCCGACTGCCAGTTTGGCAGCAATTTTTGCAATGGGAAATCCCGTGGCTTTGGAGGCCAGGGCGGAGCTTCTGGAGACCCGTGGATTCATCTCCACCACAATAAGATCCCCGTTTTCCGGATTGACGGCAAACTGGACATTTGATCCGCCTGTATCCACGCCAATTTCTCGCATAATAGCAATGGAAGCATCCCGAAGTTTCTGGTATTCCTTGTCCGAAAGGGTCTGAGCAGGGGCTACCGTGATGGAATCACCCGTATGGACACCCATGGCATCCACATTCTCAATGGAACAGACGATGACCACATTGTCTGCATGATCCCGCATGACTTCCAGCTCGTATTCTTTCCATCCAAGCACCGATTCTTCCAGCATGACCTGGGTATTGAGACTGGCATCAAGCCCTGCTGTTGAAAGGCGGATAACTTCTTCCATATTATAAGCAACGCCGCCACCTGTTCCCCCCAAGGTAAAGCTGGGTCTGACAATGATGGGAAAGCCGATGCGCCTTGAAACCTCTTTCACTTCCTGGAGATTGGTGGCGAACCCGCTTTTGGGAATTTTCAAGCCGATTTTATTCATGGCATCCCGGAAAAGTTCACGGTCTTCAGCTTTATGAATGGCGTTTTCGGAAGCCCCGATCATTTCAACATTATATTTTTTGAGAATGCCTGTTTTCGCTGCTTCAATAGCTGTGTTCAGACCGGTCTGCCCTCCCAGAGTGGGCAGCAGGGCATCGGGTCTTTCTTTTTCAATCACCTTGATAACGGTTTCAACGGTGACCGGTTCAATATACACTTTGTCCGCAGTTTCAGGGTCGGTCATGATCGTGGCAGGATTTGAATTGATCAATATGACTTCATACCCTTCTTCTTTCAGTGCTTTACAGGCCTGGGTGCCTGAATAGTCAAACTCACAGGCCTGGCTGATAATAATCGGTCCTGCCCCAATGATCAGGATTTTTTGAATGTCTTCACGTTTTGGCATTTTCAATCACTTTTGCAAACTGGTTAAAAAGATAAACTGAATCGTGGGGCCCCGGGGATGCTTCGGGATGATATTGTACAGCAAACGCCTGTATGGTATCATTTTTAAGGCCCTCAAGGGAATCTTCATTTAAGTTAATATGGGTCATGACAGCGTTATTTTTGCCAATGGTATTTAAATCCACGGCAAATCCATGGTTCTGGGAGGTAATTTCAACCTTGTTAGTTGAAAGGTTCTTAACCGGCTGATTCCCGCCTCTGTGACCGAATTTAATTTTCATTGTTTTCCCCCCCATGGCAATGCCGAGAAGCTGCATGCCAAGACAGATGCCGAATATGGGAACAACTCCCAGGAGTTCTTTTATGGTATCGACGGCATAGGTCACAGGTTCGGGGTCTCCCGGGCCATTGGACAGAAAAATACCATCAGGGTTCAGATGTTTAATGGTAGTTGCATCCGTCTTTGCAGGCACCACAAGCACCTCACATCCTGCTTTTTCAAGACATCGGATAATATTATATTTCAGACCGAAATCAAGGGCAACAACAGAATGTTTTTTGCCTTTATAGCGCCAGATTAAAGGGTCTTCCAACTTGCCGGTATCAATATAGTCCGGCTGGTTATATTTCCAGAAATAAGGTTTTTTTGTGGTGACACAGCCCACAAGATCACTTCCCTGCATGGAAGGAATCTGTTTGGCTTTTTCAACCAGGGAATCAGGATCAAGGTCCGAGGTGGATATGACGGCCCGCATGGCACCTGATTTTCGGATATGCCGGACCAGTGCCCGGGTATCCAGATCTTCAATCCCCAGCACATGGCCTTTGATCAGATAATCTGCCAGAGTTCCTCTGGATCTGAAATTACTCGGAAAATCCTGGTATTCTTTCACAATAAATGCCGCCACCTGAATTCTGTCGGATTCAATGTCTTCAGGGCAGACGCCATAATTTCCAATCAAAGGATAGGTCATGGTAACCATCTGGCCATAATAGGAAGGGTCGGTCAAAATTTCCTGGTAACCGGTCATGCTGGTATTAAATACGACTTCTCCCTTTGCTTCACCAGGGCCGGTAAAACTCCTGCAAGGAAAAATCCTGCCGTCTTCAAGGACTAATAATGCTTTCATAAAAATTTACACCTGTCCACCATCATGTTGATATAAATTAACGTATATAAATTTTCCGGGCCAACCCCGAATCGTTTTACGTAACCTGCAAAATTCATTTGTAAATCAGGTTCGTTTAAATAACACAACCTGTGTGATTTTTGCAAGTCAGTTCCGCCTGATCTGGATATTTGCCATAAGGAATTTTACATAGCCCGTTTCAGGGTGATCACCCTTCCACTGGAAGATATTGAATTGGGATTTTAATGAAATCAAGATTTATCCGGAATATGAAAATAATCTTTTAATAAATTATATTAGATCATGTAGAAATTAGAACCTTGAAAATTTTACAGGTACCATAAAATACCTTCACTACAGGTTACACTTTTCAGGAAAAGGTATTCCAAAGTTTTCATCGTGGTAAATAGTTCATTTTTATTGCCTGAGATATTCCCCAAATACAATACAATTATTATAGTTTGACAATTTGAAATTTATCTATATAGTATGAACATGACGTCATTATATATATAGTGACGTCATGTTCATTGTGATAAATTGATGACTGTTAATTAAACAGGGGGCAATTAATGCAGAAAAAGAAACTTTCACGTCGGAAACGAGAAAAACTCTGGCAGCGCCGGGAGATGCTTTCCGCCGCCCTCGATCTTTTTTCAACAAAGGGCTACCATAATGTCACCATGCGCGAGGTTGCCAAAGAATCCGAGTTTGCCATCGGAACGCTCTATAAGTTTTTTAAAAACAAGGAAGACCTTTATAAATCTCTTGTTTTTGAGCAGGCCGACAGGTTCCATGAGGCCCTCACAAAAGCCATAGAAGGTGCAGATGATGAGATTGAAAAACTGCGGGACTATATCAGGGCCAAAGGTGAAGTCTTTAGTGCAAATGCTGCCATGATCCGTTTCTATTTTGCCGAGACCCGGGGAGCCAGTTTTAACATAATGGCTGGGTTTAATTCTGAAATTCGTGAACAATATGATGTTTTTTTACAAAAACTTGCCATGGTATTTGAGAACGGTATAAAAAAAAAAATATTCAAAAATATTGCCGACCCATACTACCTGGCTGTTTCCATTGAGAGCATCACCAATGCGTTTCTTTTCCTTTGGCTTGAAGCGCCTGAACGTCACCCCTATCCGGAAGATCCGGACATTATTTTAAATATTATTCTCAAGGGTCTGTCTGAACCCTATACTTAAAATGAAATTTGCTATTTTAAATTTAATCAATATTTTTGGAGATCAATGATGCAGTTCAAAAAAAAATTTAATCCCTCACTGAAATTGGTAAGTATTTTAACCATCATGCTATTCAGTATTTTGTCAACAGGGTGCGAGCGCCAGCAGCAGGCACCGCCCCCACCGCCTGTGCCTGTTGTTTCTACAATAACGGTATCAACGCAGCCTGTTGTACTGGAAACCGAACTGCCGGGCAGGACATCAGTTTACAAAATTGCACAGATCCGTCCTCAGGTGAATGGTCTCATTCAAAAAAGACTGTTTACAGAAGGCTCGGACGTCAAGGCCGGTCAGATACTTTACCAGATTGACCCTACTCCCTTTCAAGCTGCAGTTGACAATGCCCTGGCTAACCTTGCCGTTATGCAAAGGTCTGCCGATCGGGCAAGGGCTGCCTTAAACACAAGCATTGCCGAGGTCACGCGACAGCAGGCCACCCTTGCACTCGCGAAGTTGAACCACAAAAGATTTGATAAACTGATAAAAGCGAATGCTGTCTCAGAGAGCGAACGCGATCAAGTCGTGACGGCGGCCAAAGTAGCTGAGGCCACGCTTAGGGCAGTTGAAGCTCAAATGGAGGGTAGTCGGGAAGCCGTTGCTGTAGCCAAGGCAGCCATCCATCAGGCGGAAGCTGCACTGAAAACGACCCGGATCAATCTGGGGTATTGTAGTGTCATTGCCCCTATCTCAGGTCGTATCGGCAAATCCAATATAACGGAAGGCGCCATTGTAACAGCGTATCAGCCGGTTCCCCTGGCAACGATTCAACAATTGGACCCTATCTATGTGGATGTGCCCCAGGCCACCACGGAACTGTTGCGCCTGAAACATCGTCTGCAGGACGGCGACCTCAATCATGGCGGAAATAACCATAACAAAGTCAGACTTATCCTGGAGGATGGTGCAACATATCCTCCGGAAGGAACACTGCAGTTCACTGATGTGACAGTGGACCCAACAACGGGGTCCGTTATTCTGCGAATTGTTTTCCCTAATCCCGAAGGCACTCTTCTGCCTGGTATGTTTGTCCGGGCGGTAATTAAAGAAGGCGTCAATGAACAGGCCATCCTGGTTCCCCAGCAGGGGGTATCCCGGGATCACAAGGGGAATCCCATCGCCTTTATCGTGGATTCTGACAGCCATGTAGAACTGCGCATGCTCACCCTTGACCGGGCTATCGGGAACAAATGGCTCGTATCTGCGGGTCTTGCTATCGGTGATCGGGTTATTGTCGAAGGTTTAATGAGGCTTCGGCCCGGTGCAACAGTAAAAGCAGTCCCTTTTGATGGAACTCAAGTGCCTTCCGGGTCAGAGGCCGAACACGGGGAACCATCAAAAATTCGTAAAAACGGAGGTGCCTGATGATATCAAGATTTTTCCTGAATCGTCCGGTCTTCGCCTGGGTCATCGCCATCGTCATGATGGCCGGAGGCTGCCTGGCCATCAAATTTCTGCCTGTATCGAGGTATCCCGACCTCGCGCCGCCGACCATAGCGGTTTACGCCTTTTATCCGGGGGCCTCGGCCGAGACCATTGAAAATACCGTCACCCAGATCATCGAGCAGAAGATGACCGGCCTGGGAAAGATGATCTATATGTCCGCCAGCAGCGATTCCTCAGGGACCTGCCGCATAGAGCTGACTTTTGCCCCGGGGACCGATCCGGATCTTGCCTGGTCCAAGGTGCAGAACAAGCTCCAGCTCGCCATGGCGAGCCTGCCGGATGTGGTTCAGCGCCAGGGTGTCCAGGTTATGAAATCAACTCATAACTATATGATGGCCGTGGGGATTATTTCCGAAGACGGCAGCATGGACGGCACTGATCTGAGAGATTATATCAAATCCAATGTGGAAAAGATCATCTCCCGCGTGCCCGGCGTGGGAGAGGTGGAAGTCCTCGGCGGGGAATACGCCATGCGCGTCTGGCTGGATCCGGACAGGCTGACCAGCTACCATCTGACAGTGGAAGACGTTGTTATGGCGCTTCGGGCCTACAATGTGGAGATGTCCGCCGGCCAGTTCGGCGGGGCCCCGGCTGTAAAAGGTCAGCGCCTGAACGCTTCAATCATCGTCCAGCATTACCTCAAGACACCTGAGGAATTTGACGCGATCCCCATCCGAACAAATCCGGACGGCTCCATCGTCCGGATAAAGGATGTGGGCCGCACCGAACTGGGAACCGAGCGCTATGATGTGGTGGCCCGTTACAACGGCAACCCTTCCGGCATGCTTGTCATTCGCAAGGAACCGGGCGCCAATGCGCTGAAAACCGCTGATCGCATCAAAAAGAAGCTGCAGAAGATGAGCCGGTATTTCCCCCCCGGAATGAAGGTGGTTTATCCCTATGAGACCACCCCTTTCACCCGGGTGGCCATTCATGAGGTGGTCAAGACTCTTTTCATGGCAATCCTGCTGGTCTTTGTGATCATGTATCTTTTCATGGGGAGCTTCCGTGCCACCCTGATCCCGACCATCGCGGTGCCTGTGGTGCTTCTGGGGACTTTTGGTGTCCTGGGGCTTTTCGGGTTCTCCATCAACATGCTGACTATGTTCGCCATGGTGCTTGCCATCGGCCTCTTGGTGGATGACGCCATTGTGGTGGTGGAAAACGTGG
>JAFCZY010000443.1 GCA_019314105.1 Deltaproteobacteria bacterium | reverse complement strand
CGGTTTAAAATTATCCGGGCTTAAATCAATGGTTGAATCCAGCCTTTCCATTATGGTTGAACTATACGCAAAGGCCTGTTCTTATCTGGAAAGTCAATGGATACAGGAATGGGACACAAGATCAAAGAGGAGCAACGATTACAGGAGGATAATACATTAGCACTCCAGGAACTGACACTCCGGGAAAGGATGCTGCGATTCAGGGCCATTGGGTACTTAAGCTTTGTTTATACAAGGCTGGATCATGAAGGCCGTTTTCTTTATATCCTTAAACCCTCCGGGAAAACCCTGCCATCAAAATTTCGTAAAGGAGATTTCCTCAAGCTTGCACCCCATGGTATTTTTGATATTCAAAATGGTTTCCCTGTTATCATGGCTGAATATGATATGGAGGCAGGGGAAATATCACTTCTTTCTAGATCCGGGAAAATGCATTTAAGCAAACATCTTTTATACTCCATAGAAGAGGATACCAGCGACTGGAACCAGGCAAAGTTGACCCATGTTGCCACCACTCTTTTTGCAGCCCCTCGTTGTACAGAAGATCATCCCCATTTTCTGCACCAACTGCTCGCTGGACTTGCTTTGCACCAACAATCTTGTGATTCACTGACCTGGCTGAAAAAATGGCTGGCCCGCAATGATACCGGGTTGAACCCTTCACAGCAAAGTGCTTTGGCCCTGCCGTTCCAATACAGAACAAGCATAATACAAGGTCCTCCCGGAACCGGAAAAACCCATCTGCTGGGCTGGATTTTAATCGCCTTGATCCTGCAGGCCCATGAAGCCAAAAGGCCCCTTCGCATCGGTGTGAGTGCTTTGACCCATCAAGCCATTGATACAGTATTGGAAAAGGTAACCTCGCTTGTGAACCGGTATTTTCCGGGTATTTTCCCGGGACATTGCATAAAATGGGGCCGCTCCGGGCATTATGAAAAAATAGATGCAGATGAAAAAAGTCATAAGGGCATGAAGGTGGAATTTTCAGAAGATGGGAATGATGTCCTTGACCGACCCTGGCTGATCCTGGGTGCCACAGGATATGGATTTTATCATCTTTTTAACAGCAAAGATAAAGAATTTCCTCCTGCCCTTGATTGGGCCATTTTTGATGAAGCCTCCCAGGTGCCAGTGCCTCAGGCTCTACTGAGCCTGATTTACAGCAGGGGAAATTTTCTGTTTCTGGGGGATGTCAACCAGTTGCCGCCCATCGTGCTGGGGGATTATGAGGAATATTTCAGGGAAGAGACCGGCCTGTTCTTGAACCGGTCAATTATGGCAAATTTTCTGGACATATATCCAAAATCGCATCAAAAGACCCTTAATATTACCTATCGCATGAACAAAGAAATCTGTGCATTCCCCGGCAGGACCTGGTATGAAAACATGTTGCACCCGGCACCGGCTAATGCCAATGCCAGACTTGCCCTGAATAAGCCCTTAGATAAGAGTACTGAATATGATAAAATCTTAGATCCGGCAAAACCGGTTGTACTGGTATTGGCTGACCACCAGGGGTGTTCCCGGAAATCGGATATGGAAGCAGATCTAATGGCCGCGCTGGCTCACCGATTAATGATGTTTCATGGATTGTCGCCGGATCAAATGGCTTTGATTTCGCCCCACAGGGCCCAGAATAATGCCATTATTAAAAGGCTTGGTGAAATGCTGGAAGATCGGCTTCCTCTTGTGGATACCATTGAACGGGTTCAGGGAGCAGAGCGGGATGTTATTATTTTTGGTGTCACTTCCTCAGACCCGGATCATCTGCTCAGTGAGTTTCTAAACAGCCCCAATCGCCTCAATGTAGCAATGACCAGAGCAAAAACCAAATTGATTGTCATTGGAAGCAGGGCCTTTTTTTCTATTATACCTGACTCTGAAAATATATTGGAAAAAAACAGCTGTTTTAAGCAATTATTGACCCATTGCCAAAAACAAAATGCCGTTTTTTATTTTCCGTTTAAACATCCAACAAGTCATGGGTGAATAAAATTTTATAAAAAAAGTTTCAGACGTTCTGGAAATATTTTTTAGGATAGGTTAAATAAGATGGATTAGATTTTAAAAAATAATAAAGGCAAATAATAATGGACGGCAAT
>JAFCZY010000098.1 GCA_019314105.1 Deltaproteobacteria bacterium | reverse complement strand
CCAATATGAAACAGAGCGTGCCAATCCTTTTATTATCAGAGATTTTTCAAGGTGTATCCTTTGTGGAAGATGCGTCAAAGCCTGTAGGGAAATCCAGGTGAACAATGCCATTGAATTTGGATACAGCGGTAAAGATCTTAAAATTATAGCAAAAGATGATCTGATATTAAAAGAATCTGACTGTGTCTTCTGCGGCGAATGCATCCAGGTCTGCCCTGTCGGTGCTCTGGTACCGGACAAAGCATTTCGGGATGGCCGGTTTACCGATACAAAAAAAGTCAGAACTACCTGCTCCTTCTGTGGAGTGGGGTGTCAGATGGATCTGTTTGTCCAGAATAATAAAATTGTCAAGGTTGATGGAGCGGATGTTGATCTTCCGCCAAATAATGCAAGTCTTTGTGTTAAAGGCAGATTTGGATATGAATTTGTTGCTTCCCCTGAACGTCTGACCAAACCGCTAATTAAAAAGGATGGGAAACAGGTTGAAGCATCCTGGGATGAAGCCCTGGATCTTGTGGCTCAGAAACTTGGCGCTGTTAAAAATGAATTCGGGTCTGACAGTTTAGGTTTTCTCACCTCTGCCAGAATCACCAATGAAGACAACTATATTGCCCAGAAATTTACCCGTGCAGTTCTGAAAACCAACAATATAGACCATTGTGCACGCCTGTGACATAGCTCCACCGTAGCCGGTCTGGCTGCAGCATTTGGAAGCGGTGCAATGACCAATACAATCGCAGATATTGAAACGTCCGACTTGATACTGGTAGTCGGATCCAATACAACCGAGAATCATCCGGTTCTCTCAAGTTTTATTAAACGTGCCGTCCTAAACGACAAAAAACTTTATGTCATCGATCCTCGAAAAGTGACGATTGCCGACCATGCCAACAAATGGCTCAGACCTTCTCCCGGTACGGACATTGCCTGGATCAACGGCATGATGCACATCATTATTAAAGAAGGGCTGCAGGACAAGGATTTTATTGAAAACAGGACGGAAAATTTTGAAGCCCTCAAAGAAACGGTTGAAAAATATACGCCTGAATATGTGGAAGCCATCACAGGAATCAATGCAGATGATCTTATTTCCGTTGCCAGAGAATTTGCCAAGACTCGTGTAGCCTCTATTGTCTACTGTATGGGGATAACGCAGCATACCTGTGGTACGGATAATGTAAAATCCCTTGCCAATCTTTCTATGCTCTGCGGTCACTTGGGAAAACCCGGCGGCGGTGTGAACCCCTTGCGCGGTCAGAACAATGTTCAGGGTGCCTGTGATATGGGGGGGCTGCCAAATGTGTTTACAGCCTATCAGCTGGTCAGCAATGATGATGCCAGAACCAATTATGAAAAAGCATGGAACACCACGGGCATGTCGGCAACCCCGGGATTACCCGTTACTGAAATGATTCAAAAAGCCTATGAGGGAGAACTGAAATCCCTGTATATCATCGGCGAAAATCCCCTGGTCTCAGACCCGGATCTCAACCATGTAAGAAAAGCCCTTGCAAACCTTGATTTTTTTGTTGTTCAGGATATCTTTCAGACCGAAACTACAAGGATAGCAGAAGTGGTATTGAAAGCTGCCTGTTTTGCAGAAAAGGATGGCACCTTCAGTAATACGGAAAGACGGGTTCAACGGGTCAGAAAAGCAGTTGAAGCGCCTGGAAAAGCAAAACAGGACTGGAAAATCCTTTGTGAAATAGCCAAAAGAATGGGATATGAAATGCCCTATGAAAACAGTGAAGCTATATTCAAGGAAATTGCAGCGGTTACGCCTTCCTACAAAGGGATTACCTGGGAAAGAATCGATAAAATCGGACTGCATTGGCCCTGCCCCGATGAAACCCATCCTGGGACACCCATTTTACATACTGCCCAATTTACAAGGGGCAGAGGACTTTTCCATGCAATTGAACATACCCCGCCGGCTGAATTGCCGGATGAAAAATACCCCTATATTCTGACAACCGGAAGGGTATTATACCACTATCACACTGGAACCATGACCATGAAAACAGACGGGCTCAACATGCTTTCCCCTGAATGCTTTGTGGAAATATCTTCAGGAGATGCTCAGAATCTTGGTCTTGATACTGGCTCTATGGTGGATGTGTCTTCTCGAAGGGGTAAAATCAGTGCAAAACTCAAAGTATCCCCAAAAGCGGTGGACGGAACTATTTTCATCCCCTTCCATTTTGCCGGTGCCGCCGCCAATGAACTGACAAATGCAGCCCTTGACCCAACTGCCAAAATACCAGAGTTTAAAGTCTGCGCCATAAAGATTGAACCGGCCACAGTTTAAACACCTGATAAAATATCGAATCTCGATGGTTGATGATTTTATTGAAGAACTTAAAGAAAAATAAATAAAACCGGTATTAAAATTACAATAGCTTGAACCTGATCCGCAATACGCCGTCTTCAAACCCTGTAGTCGTAATTTTAAACTTTCCGATCTCCTTGGTTGAGCTCACATGAGGACCAATACACGGGCAGGCATCATACTCACCGATACAAACAATTCTCAACTTATTTAAGCCTTCTTTTTCCGGCACTCTTTCAATATTAAATTGATTTTGAGCGGCCTCTTTGGATACCATTTCAATGATAACCGAATGATTTTTTTCTATCTGTTGATTTACCGTTTCCTGCAATTCCTTTATCTCAAGCCCAGTCAAAGGACGATCAAAATTATAATCACATTTGGATTTCTTTTTATTGATATGAGCGCTAAAACATCTGTTACATCCAAATTTACTCACCATCGCCTGGTTCAACAGATGTTCGGCTGAGTGCATTTTAGGATCATGTTTTTTTGACATGTTGTACCTTTTATTCATATAAGCGATTCCAGTTGCAATTCTGTCTGCAAAAAATCTTCGGGCGGGTCTACCTCAAAAGACATCCTTTGGCCCGAATAAGGATGTCTGAAACCAAGCTGCCGGGAATGAAGCATTTGTCTGGGAGCCAGACTCTTTTTTTTGCGGTATCTTCTGGGTTGATATATCCGGTCACCAATCAACGGGTGCTCAATGGCATAAAAATGCACCCGGATTTGATGAGTTCTGCCGGTTTTTAAAAGCGCCTCAACCAGACAGGCACTCTTAAACCGCTTTTTGATTTTCCAGATTGTTCTGGCGGGTTTCCCATCTTCATGATTTATGGCCACCAGTTTTCTTTTTACCGGATGCCGACCAAGGGGAAGGTTGATTTCTCCCTGATCCTCAGGAAAATTTCCGGAAACCAGGGCGAGATACTTTTTCTCCACACGCCGCTGTTTGAATTCTTTTTGCAGGAACTGTAACGCCGCTTTAGTTTTAGCAACGACCATCAAGCCGCTGGTATCTTTATCCAGCCTGTGAACAATACCGGTTCTGAATCGATCTTCTCCGACTCCTTTTATTTTGGGTTCATGAAACAACACTGCATTCACAAGCGTTCCGGTCAGATTTCCCGGTGCCGGATGGACTACCATCCCCGGCTTTTTATTGATAACCATCATATGATCATCTTCAAATATAATATCCAGATGTATATTTTCAGGAAAAACCGTAGCGTCAATATCTGCCTCAGGGATAATCCCAGTAATGATATCACCTGATTTTACCCGAAACCCCGGTTTCTTTTTTTTATGATTAACAAGGATATCGCTGTTATTTATCAGAAGTGCGGCCCTGCTTCTGGAACAGGTTTTATAGAAATGGGTGATGACCCTATCAAGGCGGGTATCTTTTTGATCATCATCTATGTTAATATTTACTTTCATGAACCAAAAAAACCGGCGAACTATTTATTTTGCCCGCCGGTTTTCAAATTTGTTTAATAATAAAGGGGGTTAGTCGAAAAGGCTCTCAATCTCCTGCATCATTGCTTTTTCATCAATATCTTTAGCAGTAGACAGCTCTTGAACCAATAAATTCTGAGCCGTATCAAGAAGTTTGCGCTCACCAAAGGAAAGGTCTTTTCCAAGCTTTAACTGGAAAAGATCTCTGAAAACTTCAGCAACATCATAAATAGAACCGGTTTTAATTTTATCCATATATTCCCTATATCTTCGATTCCAGGTCTGGTTATCGGCACCTTGTGCTTTTGCCTGCATAACCTTGTAGACTTCAGGAACCTCTGTTTCAGGAATGACATCTCTTAGGCCCACTGATTCCACGTTTGAAGTTGGAATCATGATCACCATACCATTTTCCACGATCTTCATCATGTAAAAATTCATGGTATCACCATTTATCTCCTTGCTTTCAATTGACTCGATGTAGCCAACGCCGTGTGCAGGATAAACAGCCAGGTCGCCTTTGGAAAATTCTTTTTTACTTGATGTTACTTTTTTTACCTTGGTTTTTTCACCCATTAGATAACCCACCTTTTTTTAAAAACAATTAGCCCAATCTAAGCAGTGAACCATATTTTAACAATATTGTCAATAAAATAATTTTTATGGAAACCTAAGTATACAGAACAATCCCACCTGAAATTATTGAGCTTTTCAAAAATAAGATAAGAAATTTATTTTACGATAACCGCTTAGCGGTTGGTATTCATTAAATTCATGGCAGAGGTCACACCCTTTTCAAGAATATGAAGACAGGCATCCCTTGCAGTGTCGATACAATGATCCAGTAGTTTTATTTCTTCAGGAGAAAAATGCCCCAAGACATGCCCTGTTACATCCTCTGTTGATCCGGGATGACCGACCCCTACTCGAATCCGGATGCAATCCTTTTTACCGAAAGCATCTATAATGGATCGCACCCCGTTATGTCCGCCATGACCACGGCTTTTAACAATTTTAATTTTCCCGAAAGAAAGATCTATATCATCATGAACAATAATGATATCTTCCATACCAACTTTATAATATGAGGCAAATTTATGGATGGGAAACCCACTTTTGTTCATATAGGTTAACGGCTTCACAAGAAAGACGTCTTTGCCTTTAATCTTTGCTTTCACATACTTAGAATCAAAACGGAATTTATCAATCGTAAGGCGAAATTTTGAAGCCAGCGCTTCAACGACTAAAAAGCCGATATTATGACGGGTCCGGGCGTAATTCTCACCGGGATTACCCAGACCCGCAATAATTTTAAATTTCGAATCCGACATCTACAAGGGGATTACTCTTCAGAAGTCTCTTCATCAGCAGGAGCTGCTTCAGCTTCACCTTCTCCCTCTTCCATGAAGTCTTCTTCTTCAACTTCTTCCTCTTCAACGGTCGGTGTACCAATTGTAACCACTGTAAAGTTAACTTCATGGGGAATTTCAATATTCTCACCCAGGTCAATGTCTTCAATATGAACTGAATCACCAACCTCAAGATCGGTAATATCAATCTGAATGCTGGAGGGTGTATCAGCTGGCTTACAAACCACATCAAGTTCACGTCTAATAATTTGAAGAAGCCCACCCTCTTTGACGCCTGCGCTTTCACCAATCGTTTCAACCGGAATACTGACACTAACCTTTGTGTCCATATCAATTTCGTGCAAATCAATGTGCAGATAATTCAATCCAAATGTATCCATCTGTGCATCCTTAAGCATGGCAATTCTTTTTTTCCCAGAGGAATCCCCTGCAACCTTAAGATTAAAAAAAAGGCCGGTTGAGCCATGCTCTCTGATGATTTTAATAAAATCGGTGGTTTTAATGGAGAGCATCTCAGGATCTGTTTTTGCCCCGTAGGCGATAGCAGGGATAGCATCGCTGCTTCTTAATTTTCTGGCTGCGCCTTTACCCTTAGTGTCTCTTAATTTTACATTTAATTCAATTAATTCCAATGTTCTTTCCTCCGTAACTGCATGCATGCATGCTTAAATACTAATATATCAATTATTTTATACAAATAGAGAATTTACAGAATCGCCCCTGTAACTACGCATAATCGCCTCACCAACCAGTTTGGCAATAGACAGCGTCTCAATTTTGTCGCATTGTTTTGCTTCTTCTGACAGAGGGATGGTATCTGTCACAACAAGAGAGCTTAAAGATGATTTGTTTATTCGATCAATAGCCGGACCTGAAAGAACGGGATGTGTACAATACGCATGAACCGCTTTTGCGCCCTTGTCCACGATAACAGTTGCAGCCTCTGTCAACGTCCCTGCCGTATCAACCATATCATCAAGGATGATCGCTATTTTATCTTGAACATCGCCAATGATAGCCATGGCTTTTGCCTGATTCGGTGCGCTTCTTCTTTTATCAATAATGGCAGGACTGGCATTGAGTCGTTTGGCATAGGCCCTTGCCCTTTCTACGCCGCCTGCATCAGGTGATACAACAACCAGGTGTTCGGGATGACGCGTTTTAATATCATCAATTATGATTGGAGCCGCATAAAGGTTATCCACCGGACAGCTAAAAAATCCTTGAATTTGTCCGGCATGCAGATCCATTGTTATGACTCTGTGAACACCTGTATTTTCAAGAAGATCTGCAATTAATTTGGCACTGATGGGAACCCTGGGGGATACTTTTTTATCCTGGCGTGCATACCCGAAATAAGGAATAACCGATGTGATCCTACTGGCAGAAGACCGTTTGAACGCATCAATTAAAAGCAACAGTTCAACAAGATTTTCATTCACAGGATTACAGGTAGATTGAATCACAAAAATTTCCTGTTTCCTGACATTCTCCTGGATTTCAACCTGAATCTCTCCATCACTGAAACGGTTAACTTTTAATCGTCCTAATGGTTTTGCAAGATATTCCGAAATCTTACCTGAAAGGGCAGGATTCGAATTACCCGCAAAAATTGACAAGCCATTCATAATCAAATCTCTTTTT
>JAFCZY010000442.1 GCA_019314105.1 Deltaproteobacteria bacterium | reverse complement strand
GTTTCCGCATTGATATCAATGCCGATGGGGGAATAGACTTTTTCAAGGTCGTCTTTGGAAAACCCCTCATCCATAAGCGCCTTATATATGGTATTTCTCTTTTTGGTGCTGCCGATCATACCGATATAGGATGCATTTGTATCAAGGGCATGCTGTAATACTGTTTTATCATGAAGGTGACCCCGTGTGATAATCAGGATATATGAATTTTGTGAAATTTTCAGTTGTTCAAAGGCTTGCTTAAACTCAGTGACAAGGATTTTATCCGCTTCAGGAAATCTTTCTTTGTTGGCAAATTCCGGCCTGTCATCAATCAGAGTGATACTAAAGCCCACCATTTTTGCCAGGCGTGCTACAAAAAGGGAGACATGGCCGGCCCCGAAAAGAAAAATCCGGGGAGAAAGGAAAATTTTTTCCACAAAGAGATCCACTTTTTTGTCATCCGGATGGATCAGAGCATAAGGCGTATCTTTGTCAAGATTTATTTCTTTGGGGTCGAGTCCGGGAATCGTTCCAAAAGTTTTGCCATCCTCTTTTATAAACAGTCTTGCACTGGTATCCATGGCATGGATGCCGTTTTCAATCCGGGTCACCAGTATGCCAGACCGGTTCTCGCCAATCTGTTGCCGGATGGTTTTAAACAATGATACCATCTCACTGTTTTCCGGAAAAAGAGGTTCCAGATAAAGGTCAACGTTCCCACCGCAAATCATACCGGCACCTGCCAGATCTTCATTGGTCAGCTGAAACTTATAGATGAATGATTTTTCCTGTTTTAAAAGTTCTATGGCCTGCTTTTGAACCCGGTATTCCAGGGCTCCGCCGCCAACGGTTCCGATGAGTTTTCCGTCTTGTGTGATGATACACATGGACCCCACATCCCTTGGAGTGGAGCCTGACCGTCTGATGGTTTTTGCAAGAACAAGTTTCTGACCTGATGAAAGCAGTTCATACACTTTTGTATATATATTTTTCCCCATTATATTTTATTCCTTTGGTTTGTTTCCTGAGTATCAAAACAGGCTTTAACAGAGAGTTTATCCCTGAGCGAGGTGATGATAATCTGGTTAATATTTTTATTTGTCTGCAAAAGTTCAGCTATTTTTCGAGGTGATGATAATCTGGTTAATATTTTTATTTGTCTGCAAAAGTTCAGCTATTTTTTGACCAGACGCCATTCTGTCCGGGGTGTCGGCTTTGTTTAAAAATACAGTATTAAAAAGGGGATGGCTCAAAGTCTTGGCCTTTTTTATCTCAATGGCAATGGATGCGGCAATGGTATGTTCATCTATGGTTTTTCCCAGGGGAAGGCCTGTGTTATTTGAAAAAAGTTTTGCCCTGTGGACATGGTTTTCATCAAGGAGGTTTCCAACCGCATCAAGCCCTGTGACAAGAATCAGGTGGGTGGTGACTTCGGGAATCACGGGTTCATGTGACGCTGTGGATTTAAGGGGTTTTCGTCTGGCACCGTCCGCCTCCACAAGTATCCAGTCAAACAGGTCGGCCTGGCATAATTGATTGATAATATCCGGCGTAAAGCCGATCAGTTTTCCAGTTGTCACATCTTGTTTACTGCCTGCTGAAAAATGAGAGTATTGGTTAAGAAAGGATTTTGATGTTTTTACCAGTTCGTCAACACCACTTTCAACGATGGTGATAGGGGATTGATCCGGTACCGGCATAAAGATTTTAGTGGTGGTCGTTGTTAAAACAGTTTTACCGGATGCTGCAAGTTCTTTTGCCAGACAGAACATCAGGCGGGTCTTTCCGCCTGCACCGATCAGGCTGATAACGCCCCGGCCGTTTAAGTGTAATGTATCAATAAGTGTCGTTGTCATTTTATAAAATCAAATAATAAAACGCTGTAAATAATTATTCATTGAATTTTAATATAGTTTAATATATAGCGGAATGTGTCAATAAAAATAAGGCGCTATTTATAAAATAATGATAGAAAGATCAAATAATAATGGTTAATATAATAAATCGTAGAATCTTAATTTTATTACTGCTTGTGCTCGGTGTCGGGGTTGCGTTTATATGGCGAGAGGCACAATCGATTGATAAACTCATGCGAGAAGCCTTTCTCGAGCACGAAAATGTTGCGGCGCAGGCCATCAATCTCCAGCGGGTTGTTTCTTTGTCAGGTTCGGAAAAAGACCTTGGCAACCCTGATTACATGCGTATCAAGTTACAGCTGTCCTTGATGCGCAATGCCATGTACCAATGCCGATTTCTTTATCTGATGGGACAGCGATCAGATGGTACCGTTTTTTTCTTTGCAGACTCCCTTTCAGAGGATTCTGAAGACTATGCGCCGCCTGGATTGGTTTATACTGAAGTTCCGGATTCCTACCGCCATGTTTTCGACACCCGACAGGAAGCGGTTGTCGGGCCGGTTACCGACCGATGGGGTACGCTGATGACGGCACTGGTGCCACTCATCGACCCACAGACTAAAAAGACAGTGGCAGTCCTTGGTATGGATATTGACGCGAACGAATGGCATAAAAAAATTTTATCCCATTGTTTATTACCGTTTATGATAATGTTGTTTTTTGCAGTTTTAGTTCTATTTTTGGCTTACCGGGAACAGACAATCAAACTCCGCCATGAGAGTATCGTTGAAGGTATCACCGAACGTACGCGAGTGAAAGCGGCACTGGAAAAATCAGAAAAACAATTCCGTGACCTTTTTAACTCTATAACCGACCTCATATACACACAAGACATGGAGGGGTGTTTTACGTCAGCAAATCCAGCCCTGCAAAAACTTTTTGGCTATAATATGGACGAATTTTTAGGCCATCGGGCAATCGATTTCATGAAACCGGAATTTCAATCTGACTTTAACAGCCAATACCTGGATGTGATCAAGGAACAAGGGCACCATGAGGGTATTGCCTGCTATTTTAAGAAAAACAAGGGAAAGATTTATATCGAGTATAAAAGTTCTTTGGTCAAACTGGATGGTCGTGAACCTTACATCAGCGGTATCGGGAGAGATGTAACCGAAAGAATTTTATCTGAAAGAAAAGTCAAAAAACTTCAAAAGCAAGTTGTACAAGCCCAGAGAATCGAAACGATCGGC
>JAFCZY010000441.1 GCA_019314105.1 Deltaproteobacteria bacterium | reverse complement strand
ATTTTCTTCAAGGGCTTTGGCTATTTTCGCTCCTTTTCCATACCCGACGTTTAAAATAACCTGATGGGTTTCAGTAAAAGAAATGTCAGGATCGCCTGCCACATCCAGGCCTTGTTCCTTTAATGCAGCGGCAAATGCTTTGGCATTTGAAATAACCGCTTTCTGGTAATCTTCTTTAAAATGATTCATTTCATAGGCTGCAAATAAGAGGCCTGTCAGGGTTCCCAAGTGATGGTTACTGACACTTCCCGGAAAGGTCCTTCTCTGGACAGCTTCCCAGAGGCCATATTCCAGGTCTTCCTCATTAAAATCAGATGCAATCACCCCGCGCTGGGTCCCAAAATAGGTTTTATGGGTAGAGCCTGTTACAATATGAGCCCCTTCTTTTAACGGCTCCTGAAAATGCGGCCCGTAGAGTCCCAATACATGGGCCATGTCATACATTACGATACAACCCGGAGCAAATTCATCCACAAATTTACGGATTTCAGCTACGGGTTCTTTGTGAAGAATCATGCTTTTACCCAGAATGATAAGTTCGGGCTGATGTTCTTTGATGATTGCTTCGCAGGCGTGAATATCAATTTTATAAGGATTGTCTTTCAGTACTGGAAAATTAATGACGGCGGCTTTTTCTGTCTTGGGGTCGCGTGCCACAAAATCACGGAGCGCTCCCATGGGTTGCGCACTTAAGTGTCCGCCCTTGATGATATGGTTGTTGATGATTTTACGCAGTCGCCGTTGTTCGCTTTTCCTGTCTGATCGGTTGAGAAAATCCACAAGTGCACTGAAAAAAGCGGTATTGGCCATTTGACCGGAAATAATCCGCGATTCAATATTCTGGCATCCCAGGAAAGTTTGAAATTCTTTGTTTACAAGATGTTCAACTTCCCGGATAAATTCAGTGCCCTGGTAATAAAAAACATCCTCACCGGAAAAGGCTTTGATTTCTTTATGTTCAGCATACCGGTTGACCGGGTCACTGATGGATAAGAGCCTTGACAGGTACGATTGGCTCATTTCTGACGGGATCAGGTTGATGCATTCTTTCTGTCGCCAGGTATGATTGTTTAATGCCTTTGACACCAGTTGCCGCGCAAGTTCAGGATAGGTTTTGTCATTTCCTGTTTGTTTTATAGAGCTTAATTGATCATGGGGAATAGACCGGACAAAAGGCGGCGCTTCAGAACTCATGTGATAGGGAACAACACGACTGTCACATTGTTTTTTTCGGATTTGTATTTGCAGGGTTTCTCCTTCGAGAATATTACTATCAATCAATGCCAGGGCAACTGCTCTCTTCTTTGGCGTTTCCTTAAATTCAGAATTCAGCCCGCTGCCTTTTGGTTCCTGATACGGGATCATGGTTCCGGATGTAATATATCCTACGTGTTTGTCTTTGGAAAATACCTTATATCCTGCCCGTGCAATCCCTTTTCCGGTGATGGCAAGGGGCATGACCATTCTTGGCAGATGGGAAATGGCTTCAAATTTTTGATCAATAATATGTTTAAGGGCAAGATATTGTTGGTAAAGCGCATTTTTTCCAATAAATTCATCTTTAAGGGATGAAAAACTGACAGCAAATTTGGATAATTTGGATGCAAACAAAGGAATTTCATTGCCATCATGATCTATGCCCAGTTCATGGCCATACAAAGGCAGGCCTGCTTCAAGCCTCAAGGTATCTCTGGCACCAAGTCCGATGGGGACAGCACCTTTTTCCATTAAAAGATTCCAGATGGGAACAGCCTGTTTGTTTTCTATAAAAAGTTCAAACCCCAGGGGTTCACCCGTGTACCCGGTCCTGGCAAGGCAGACCTCAACACCGCTGATATCTGCGATACTCAAGCAGTTTCGGGCTGGTTCAGGCAAGGCACCACCTGTAACAATTGCTTCGATAATGAAATATGAAAAAGGGCCCTGCAAGGAAATCATGGCCATATCAAAGGTCCTGTCAACCATTTCAATATCGGAAAACAGCTTTAGATATTTTTCAAAGTGG
>JAFCZY010000097.1 GCA_019314105.1 Deltaproteobacteria bacterium | reverse complement strand
TTTATTACCCGTCATACGGATTTTATCTGCATTGATGACGACAACCCAGTCGCCGGTATCAACATGGGGCGTAAAGAGTGGGTTGTTCTTCCCACGAATTCTATATGCCACCTGTGATGCAAGCCTACCAAGAATTTCATCTTTTGCATCAATAACGCACCAATTTTCTTTATTGTCTGATCTTTTTGCACTATATGTATATTTTTTCAATTTTCCTCAACGCTCCTCAATTCATAAACACAATCGATCTTAATTATATAATTTTCAGGCCTATGTCAAGCAAAATTTAAAGTTCTATTTGTTTTCCCTTTTTTAAATCTTTCTCCGGCAATAACTTCATAGAGGTCTTACAGGATACTTCTGCATTTAAAATACCCCCATTTTCAACGATAAGATTTTTGTTACACTCAATCTTTCCGGAACATATCCCCGTAGAAAGGATAATCAACTCTTTGGTGGCCGTCACTTCTCCCTGGAATTTACCGGCAATGGTCATGCTGGATACCTTTGTCACGCTGGAATTTACCCGTCCTTCTTCTGAAATAATGACCACATCCCCTTCAATCGTACCGGTTACCTGACCCTTGATAATCAATTTTCCCTTGCTTGATATCGAGCCTTCAATTTTCAGATCCCTGTCAATGATTGAAAGATTTTTACTGTTTTCCTTTCCCACTTTATATCTCCTCTTTTTCATCCTGCTTATTCAATCCCCGGGTCTTTTCCCGAAATCACAAGCCTTGCCATCAATATTTCTTTTTCCCGGGTCAACTCAGTGACCTTTTTTTCAGCCGAAACAAGCCTGTTTTTAACCGGATTGATATCCCGGGACAAATCCGTATATAGATAATAATAAAAAACGGCTGCCACAAACCAAAAAACGGTGATGACAGACAGGATCTTTATAAGGGTTTTTAAATGCTCACCGGATTTCATCTTCCCAAAATTATCAACAATAAGAACCCTTGTCTTCCGATCTTTTTTGTAGGGCTTTGGTTTGGATCGGGCTATTTCTCTTTCCAGTTCTCTTGATATGTCTTCCATAATTCACCTTTTTTAACCAAATTTTAAAGACTCTTTTTACAAATCAGGCTCTACAAGTGTTTTTGCAGCAGTCATCAAAGGCGTCTTTGTTTTTTGAAAAACATCCCCCATAATTTTATAGCTGGTATTTTGATTTTCCAGAAATAGTTTTCTTTTCCCCACCAAAATTTTTTTATTTTCAAAGGTCAGAAAATAATCAAACACCACCACAAAAACACGATCATGGTAATAAATCCCTGTCCTGTCCCTTTTCACCCTCAAGTTCGACCCCATATTATCTGCCCGCTTTCTTATTTCAACCCATTGGTCCCACCAGCTTATATCCGGTAAGTATTCCGAAGAATAAAATGACAGATACTCATGGTAGCTTCCTTTTTCAATGGCGTTTATCCACTGGCTCAACATGCGGGTTATATTTTCCTCCTGTTTGATAAGCGTTTCTCTATCAATCTTATCAATTTCTTCAACCATAATCACAGGCGTTGAATTAAGGGTTACATAGTTTGAAAGTTTTACGACATTAGAATTTTCCAATGCAATGCATCCATTTGAATCCATGGGTTTTAGCTCTTTGTTTGTACCATGTATCCAGATAGCCGATCCTTTTTTCCCTGATCTTTTATCCATAAAATTGGGGTAATCTGTGGGGAATGCTTTTTTTCCATATATCGGGGACAAATATTTATCTTCATATTCGTCTTTTAAAAAATAAATACCTTCGGGTGTTTTCTTGTCTCCTGCCTTTTGTTTGACACCAACTGCTTCGCCTGTTGAGCAAGGGGCTTGAAACTGAACAAATAGATTGTTGTCCCGGGAAGCATACAAAAACAGGGTTTGATTTTTTTTCTCAACCAGAATGGCAGTCTCATTATCCGGTAATTTAATAATAGCGGAAGGAAATAGTTGTTCGCTCCCAAAAACACTAGAATCGAAGGGTAAAAAGAATGGTATTGCCACAATCAATAATAACAGATTCAGTCTATTTGAAAATAATTTCTTTGTCATCAAAATTAACAATTATACCTCATTTGGGACGCTTTATGATGATGGTTTAAGCTTAAGATGCTGATATGCTTTTTGTGATGCTTTTCTGCCACTGGACGTTCGAAGAACCAATCCGACTTTTAATAAAAATGGTTCTACAACATCCACAAGCGTATCAGTTTCTTCCTGTAATGTTGCAGCGATTGCTTCAATCCCCACAGGCCCGCCCTTATAAAAATCTATGATCGTTTTTAGATAATTCCTGTCAAGAGATGTGAGTCCCATCATATCAATTCCTTCAAGTTCAAGAGCCGCCCGCACACTCTCCCGGGTCACTCTCCCGTGTAGTTTTACCTGTGAATAATCCCGGACTCTTTTTAATAATCTATTTGCAATCCTGGGGGTCCCTCTGGACCGTTCAGCAAGTTCTATGGCACCATTATCAGAAATAACCGTATTTAAAATAGCAGCGGATCGCTTAACGATAACAACCAATTGTTCCTTTGAATAAAAATCAAGGGTGCGGAAAAGACCGAATCGATCCCTTAATGGAGAGGATAACAGACCGACCCTGGTGGTGGCACCAATAAGGACAAATTGCTTTAGCCGATATCGATGGCTCCTTGCGTGAATCCCCTTATCAAATATAAAATCCACGGCAAAATCTTCCATGGCAGGGTATAAAAATTCCTCAACCACCTTTGGAATTCGATGAATTTCATCGATAAAAAGGATATCCCCCTCACCCAGATTGGTTAATATCCCGATGAGATCTCCTCCCTTCTCCAGAGTGGGCCCTGAAGTGACGGTTAAGTCCTTGCCCATTTCTTTGGCAATAATATGGGAAACGGTTGTTTTTCCCAAACCGGGAGGTCCATGGAGCAGTATATGATCTAAAGATTCATTCCTCATTTTGGCTGCCTGTATGGCAATTTTCAAGGTTTCAATCGTATCCTCCTGGCCGACATATTCTTTGAAACTTGTGGGTCTTAAAGATTTAATCTCAGCGGATATATCATCGATCGTGCTGTTCGATGTAACGATTCCCTTTTTATCAGAAGAATAGGAAATGATATCATCACTCATGGTTTATTTTTTCTCCTGAAAAATTTCATCAAAAAGTTCTTCCGGGGTTGACATCGTGGTGTTTCGTTCAAAGGCCTCCTTGATCATTCTTTTTGCAGATGTCTGGGAATGCCCCAATTGCTCTACCAGAACGTCGGCCACTTGTTGAGTGATAGGGTGCATCCCACTATGAATTTTATCTTGAATAGATTCTGTTTTATCACCGGTCACTGCTATAAATTTTTCTACCTTCCCATGAAGGGTTGCGATAATTTTCTGGGCAGTTCTTTTGCCAATCCCGCTCAATCCCGTTAAAAAAGAAACATCTTTTTTTTCAATGGCCCCTGCCATCTCACCCACCGGACAGGTCATCGCTTTTACGGCTTTCATGGGGCCGATGGCATCGACGGTAATAAACGTTTGAAAAAACTCTTTATCTTCACGTGTTTCAAAACCGATAAGTACCGGTTTAGGCTGTCTCTCTGTCTGATGATAATAAATATATAAAGAAACAGATGTCTCATTTGAACCCTGAGACATTAATTTTTCAACCATTTGAGGATTCAATAACACCTCATATCCAATATTACCGACCAGCAGTAAGATGCCGTCAGATTCAAAATGGAGAATGGTTCCTTCAAGATATCCGATCATAATCTTCTTTTGTACCTGTAATATCCTGTTAAAGCAAGCCCCAGTGCATCTGACGCATGAAAGGGACGGATCGGTTCCCCGTGTTTTAATATATTACGAACAGCCCTTTCCATCTGGTGCTTGTCTGCACTCCCATTTCCTGAAACAATTTTTTTAACTTCTCTGACAGGAATTTCTTCTACATCAAGCCCGGCTTTATATGCTGCTACGAGAAGAACGCCTGAGACTTTACCCAGCATAATACCTGATCCAGGGTATTTTTCAAGTGAGTATATATCCTCAATCACCACATAATCCGGCTGTTGTTCACGAAGAAACGCCAAAATTTTTGAGTAGATAGTGTGGAGTCTGAAATGAATCGGATCCTTTGCATCCGTAGATATGCTTCCAAATGAATACCCGAGGATTTCATTCCTGCTTCCTTCTACGACACCAATACCGGTGCCGGCCAACCCCGGGTCAATACCGACTACCTTTACCATAAAATTTTAAACTTACTTTAAGCTTTCTAATTTCTTTTGGGCATATTTTGCTTCATTTGAATCAGGATGTTTTTTTAACAATTCTTTCAGGATAAGCCTTGCATTGGCTTTTTCCCCCAGCTCAGCAAAGGCATATCCTTGTTTCAGTCTTGCTGCAGCCAATTTATTGCTGTTCGGATAGTCCTCCAGGACTTTCTGATATTCCAGAATAGCTTTTTCAAACCATTTTTCCGAATAATAACTATCGGCAATCCAAAATCTGGCATTGTCTGCATTATCAGAATCCGGATATTTATTTATAAAATTTCCAAACTGGATGCGGGCATTTTCCTTATCCCCATCATCAAACAGTTTTTTTGCAAAATCATATAATTTCTGCTCACCATCCTTCTTTGATTCTTCTGGTGATATGGTTTTTTTCTCAAGTTCTCCGGGGGCTGATGGTTCGAACCCCATATATTTTTCAAGCTTGATTACTTTTTCATAATTTTTTGAAATCGCATGATCAAGTCTTTCAAGACTCTTTTCAATTTCTTTTCTATCCTGGCTGTATGCTTCAAGGCGATGATGAATCTCTTCTATCGAACCTTGAACCCGTCGGAAATCTTCTTTTATGGTCTGAATATCGTATTTTAATTCTGCATATTCTTCCTGACTGATACTGCGGCTTTTATTTAATCTCTGCTCTATATTATCAAGATCCTGCTTCAGCTTTAACTGATTCTGCTCGGTCTGCAGGGAAAGCTGCCGGTTGTTTTCCATTTCTATGGCTGCCACCCTGTTTTCAAGGACAACAAATTTCCGGGATTCTACACAACCGGAAAGAAAAAGCCCCTGAACCCCGTCTATTTCCGTCTATTTAATCAATCACAAAATGATCGCGCCTGTTTTCTCTATAGGCACTTTCTGTTTTACCTGAATCTTTGGGTTGTTCTTCACCATAACTGATGGTGTCCAAACGAGAAGCTGCGACACCAAGGTTAATCAAATAGCTCTTGGCAGTACTTGCACGACGTTCCCCCAGGGCAAGGTTATATTCGGTTGTGCCGCGCTCATCACAATGCCCTTCAATGGTTACGACTACTGAATAATTTGTTTTCAGCCAGGCTGCCTTTTCTTTTAACACCATTTTTGACATGGAGCTTAACTCTGAGCTGTCATATTCAAAATGAATATCCTGATTCTCAAACCGTTTTCTTGCCGCCATGACTTTGGCTTCCTTCAGTGCTTTTTCACTGGCCATCTGATCTTCAAGATTTTGCTGTGCAATACGTGCAGCCTCTGCCTTTGCATCGGCGGCTGCTTTAACCTTTGCATCGGCCTCGGCTTTGGCCTGATCCTCTATGGTTGTTGCATCAGACACAACCGTTTTCTTCGCACATGAGACAGTGAGAAAAAGCCCTGCCACAAGAACTACCATTACCAGATTAATCCACGCTCTGTTTTTCATAACCTTATCTCCTCTTTTTAGTGGGGCCAGGCTTTCCTTATTTTCGTTATTGAGCTCAATAACGACAATAAGGAAAGCCTGACCCCGTCTTTTAATTTTTTGACATTGACCAGTCTGGCTGAGTCTGTTTGCCTTTCAACCTTAAAAGTCTTCGCTGGTCTGTTCCGGATACAGTCATAACAAAAATTCTTGGGATACCGCCCTCACGGGTTGATGTAAACGTCAGCATACTTCCATCCGGTGACCAGGAAGGGTCTTCGTTGTCCCCCGCATTCATGGTCAACTGAACCGGCACGCCTGAATCAATATTTATTACAAAAATATCAATATTATTTTTTTCTATCCCCACATAGGCAATCTTCCTTCCATCCGGCGACCAAGCAGCAGATGTATTATTGAAGCCCTTGAATGTCAGCCTTTGTACTCTTTCCGATTCAAGGTCCTTTATATAAATTTGCGGGGTACCGGTCCGTTTTGATGTAAAGACTATTTTTTTGCCATCCGGTGAAAACTTAGGCGACACATCAATTCCCCAGCTTTTTGTTATTCTTTTAATAATTTTTCCCTTTACGGTCAACAAATAAATTTCCTGATCTCCGGAAAAACTTAATGCGGCTGCAAGTTTAAGCTGTCCGGGCATCCAGTCCGGTGAAATATTCATTCCCTTATAATTGACAATTGCCCCTCTGTTTTCTTTGAGGTTTTTAATAAATATTTGAGGATTTCCCCTTGCGTAAGAAACATAGGCCAACCATTTGCGGTCAGAAGACCAGGACGGGGAAAGTGATATACTTTTATGGGATGTAATCTGCTGAATATTTTGTCCGTCAAAGTCACAGGTAAATATCTCTTTTTTCCCTTTTACGGTTGAAACAAACGCTATCTTGCTGTTAAACACCCCCCCCCTTCCGGTAAGTTTATAGGATATTTCACTGCAAAACAGGTGAATCATTTGTCTGATCTGAGACCGTGATCCGGTATATACTTTACCCACCAGAAGTTTTGTTTTAAATGTATCAAAAAGCCTTAATTTAAGCGTTACTTTCCCCTGATTTTCAATAATTCCTCCGGTAATCAGCAGCTCTGCCCCAATCCCGGTCCAGTCCCGAAAATTTATCTGACCCAATTGGATGCCTGATTCAGCCGGATTTGAAAGAAACGCAACAGAATTCATTGTTTTAAGATATCCTGTAAAATCAAGCGCCTCCTTTAAAATATATCTTGCTGTTTTCCCCTCTTTTACTTCAGTGTCATGCCCGTTAAATGCTTTAAATTCAGTCACGGCAATCGGTGTTTTCTTTAAAAACGGGTTGCTGACATTGATATAATCATACTCCCTGGCAGATGATATAGAGATTGAAAAAAATAAAATGCCCCCCATTCCCAGGAAACAATATAGTATGGGTAAAATAACTTTATTAAACATATTATAAGGACAATACCGCTTATTCCCTGCAAAAGAAACCATTTTTTATTTCAATCCTCTGGGTGTAAAAATCACAACGACATCATAGGAACGCATCCCCCCCGGCAACGCCGGCAACGGATTTGCCTTTTTAATTGCTTTTTTCGCAGATTCATCAAGGTATCGATTCCCTGATTTGGTTTCATAAATAATATCCCTTATTTCTCCACTTTTTAATATTTTGATCAAAATTCTGACTTCAAGATTTTGATTCATTCGAGCAAGAATATCATTAAACACCCAATTTTGTTCTATTGTCTGCCCTAAAACCATTTTATAAAGATCAATGGGCTTATACCCTTTTTCGCCAGCTCCGGAATATGCCCCCTTCCCTTCAGTCTTTTTTGATTTGCCCTGATCCCTTACTTTTTTCTGAAGACGGCTCAACGCCTGAGCAAGTTTATCATGAGCCTGACCCTCAATTTTTTTTTCTAGTTTTTCTCTTGCTTTTGCTAATATCTTTTCAGAATCAATCTGTTTTTTGGGTGTCTTTTTTTTAACCGGTTTTTTCTTTTTTTCCTTCTGTTGCGCCATCAGTTCTTTCAAGTTTTTAGGCTTTGTTTTTAAACTGATGTCAGCTTTTATGGTGAGAATTTTACGATTCTTTTTTTTAATGACCTGAGATTTTACCGGAACACTTTCTGTATCTATACTTCCTTCACTTTTTTCCATTTCTTCCAGCAGCGGTTCCGGTGAAAAAGAGACCAGCTCAATCCGGATAACCGGCGGCATGGGCCTGGGCAATTTGAAATCCTGTAAAAATATAATACTAGAAAAAAAAAGACCGTGTAAGAACAGAGAAATAAAGAAAAAAATGATCCCGGTTTTCCGGCTGTGATCTAAGGGGGCGAAAAAAAATTCTCTTCTTTTTTTAAAATTTTCAGAAAAACTCATACGCGTTAATCAGGACTCTTCTTCATTTTCAGGGAGCGTGATCATCCCCAGACTGTCAACACCGGCCTTTTTAATCTTTGAAATCACGTTGACAACAATCCCGTAAGGCACTTTTTTATCTGCCCTGAGATAAACGTTTTTTTTATCAAAATTTTCCAGTATGGCACCCAGCTTCTGAGTCAAAAATTCGACACTGACGATCTGTTCGTTAATAAACACTTTACGATCATTATCAATGGATATAACCAGGCGTTCTTCGCTGCCTTTTAATGCTTTTGAGGTGGCCTTGGGCAAGTCTACATCAACCCCCTGAACCATCATGGGGGCGGTCACCATGAAAATAATCAGAAGCACTAACATTACATCAACAAAAGGGGTAACATTAATATCGGATATAAGCTGGTTGTTGCCGGAGCCTGATTGCATTATCCCTCCATCTGATTTTGAATATCGCGTTCCATTATATTTAAAAGATCTGAAGAGAAACTTTGCCATTCAGAATCCAGAACCCTTATCCTGTCCGTAAAATAATTGTAACCGATAACAGACGGAATCGCCACGGCAAGCCCTGCTGCAGTTGCGATGAGTGCCTCTGAAATACCGGGAGCGACAACGGCAAGACTGGCTGATCCACTCAACCCAATTCCATGGAACGTCCCCATGATGCCCCATACGGTTCCGAAAAGGCCGATAAACGGGGCGGTATTGCCCGCAGTTGCCAGGAATGGCACCAATTGAACCAGCCGTCTGACTTCAACATTGATGGACCGGTTTAAGGATCGTTTTATGCTTCCAATCATTTGAAAATAAGAACTTTGAGTTCTTTTTATCTGTATTTTTCCCTTATCTTTGCTGTCAGATCTTGCCATTTCCGTATATGCGGTGATGAACATTCTTGCCACTGGACTTGATCTCAATGCCTTGGCTTTTGAAAATGCATCCGCCAGATTTCGACACTGCCAGAAAATATCTGTGAATTCAGCAGAGTCTTTAAATGCTTTTCGGATATACCTGAATTTGATAAACATAATTGCCCATGATGTGATTGAAAAAAACAGCAGCAGCAGCATAACAAACTTAACAATCGGGCCTGCATCGCTCAACATGTAAAACAATCCAATGGTTTCTGTGGTCATATCACCTCTCTTGCAAATTTATCTTCCCAATAAGGGATAAAATAATAAATAAAATTTAATAAAAATAAGTATATGACTCGGCATTTCATGTCAAGTTCTTATTGAAACGAAAAGCCCCTGCACAAAAAATGTGCAGGGGCTTTTTATTCAACCTATATGACGATTAATGTTTAATAATTAAACATTACATCATTCCGGGCATTCCGCCGCCCATTCCGCCCATTCCGCCACCGGGCATTCCACCAGGCATTCCAGCACCGCCATCTTTTTCCGGTTTTTCAGCAATCATGGCTTCAGTGGTCAACATTATAGATGCAACACTGGCTGCATTCTGAAGTGCAAAACGAACCACTTTCTTCGGATCAATAACGCCAGCTTCAATGAGGTCTTCATAAACATCTGTCTTGGCATTGTAACCAAAAGCATCTTTACCTTCTTTCACTTTATTCAAGACAACAGCCCCTTCAACACCGGCATTTTTAGAAATCTTTCTTAAAGGTTCTTCAAGCGCTTTTGTAATAACGTCAACACCCAGTTGTTCCTCACCTTCAAGATTAAGTGCTTCAAGTGCTGGGATACATCTGATAAGCGCCACACCACCGCCGGCGACAATCCCCTCTTCAACGGCTGCACGGGTTGCATTCAATGCATCTTCAACTCTGGCTTTTTTTTCTTTCATTTCAGTTTCAGTGGCAGCGCCAACATTAATAACCGCAACACCGCCAACGAGCTTAGCAAGCCTTTCCTGCAGTTTTTCTTTGTCATAATCGGAAGAGGTTTCTTCAGCCTGGGCACGAAGCATTTTTACTCTGCCTTCAAGGGCTTCTCTTGAACCGGCACCATCAACAATTGTGGTATCGTCTTTATCAATTGTGATGGATTTTGCCTGACCAAGATCCTGCAGGGTTACGTTTTCAAGTTTAATCCCGATATCTTCTGAAACAACCTGTCCACCGGTTAGTACAGCAATATCTTCCAGCATGGCTTTTCTTCTGTCACCAAATCCAGGGGCTTTTACAGCCGCCACATTCAAAGTGCCCCGAAGTTTATTGACAACCAGTGTCGCAAGGGCTTCACCCTCAACATCTTCAGCAACAATCACAAGCGGTTTTCCTGTTTTGGCAATCTCTTCAAGAACCGGCAGCATATCTTTCATGGAAGAAATCTTTTTATCACAAATTAAAATAAACGGACTGTCAAAGGCGGCAACCATTTTTTCAGTATTGGTTACAAAATACGGAGAAAGATACCCTCGGTCAAATTGCATTCCTTCTACAACATCCAGAGTGGTTTCCATTGATTTGGCTTCTTCAACCGTAATAACGCCTTCTTTACCAACCTTATCCATGGCTTCTGCAATGATATTACCAATAGTTTCATCACTGTTTGCGGAAATCGTTCCAACCTGGGCAATCTCATTTTGATTCTTGGTTGGTTTTGCCATTCCTTCAAGAGTTTCAATAACTTTGGCAACGGCTTTGTCAACCCCTCGTTTAAGATCCATGGGGTTATGACCGGCAACCACCAGTTTCTGGCCATTTTCGTATATTGCCCTTGCAAGAACAGTTGCTGTGGTCGTACCGTCACCCGCCATATCAGACGTTTTGCTGGCGACTTCTTTTACCATCTGGGCGCCCATGTTCTCAAATTTATCTTCGAGCTCGATTTCTTTTGCAACCGTCACACCGTCTTTGGTAACATTGGGAGACCCCCATGATTTATCAATCACTACATTTCTACCTTTAGGTCCCAGTGTAACCACCACTGCATCCGCAAGGGTTTGAACACCTTTAAGCATTGCCTCGCGGGCTTTAGCATCATATTTAATCTCTTTTGCCATCTTAACTAATCTCCATTTATATCTTTAAAATTATTCAATAATCCCAAGAACATCATCCTGACGCAGAATAAGATAATCACTTCCATCGATTTTTACGTCTGTTCCGCCATATTTGCTGAAAAGAACGCGATCCCCAACTTTTACATCCATTGGAAGCAGCTTCCCGTCTTCACCCATACGGCCGTTACCCGTGGCAACAATTTTACCTTCTGCCGGTTTTTCTTTGGCTGTATCAGGAATAATAATACCGCCTTTGGTTTTTTCATCCTCGTCAACACGTTCCACAAGAATTCTGTCACTTAAAGGTCTTAAACTCATGATCAATTTCTCCTTTACATAATTTTTTTTGGTTTGTTCTTTTAATTTTTTATTTTATTTCAACTTCACGCTTTAGAATCTGTTGTTTTGGAAACTATTGTTTTTTCTGAAGTTGTTTTTGACTCTTTGGATTTTGTACTGGATTTTGTTTCAGATTTTGTTTTACTCCCAGTCTTTGCTCCGCCATAATCCGTCACATACCATCCTGATCCTTTCAGATGAAATGTACTTTGAGAGATAATCTTTTTTAAATGTCCCTTACAATGAGAACAGGTTTTAAGCGGCGAATCTGAAATCTTCTGAAATGCTTCTTCTATTTGTCCGCACTCTGTACATTGATACTCATAAACCGGCATTTTCTTTACTTCTCCGTTTTCTTTTGTCTTCATAAAAAACAAAGATAAAATAATAAGTCTTTTACCCTTGTCAAGCAGGTTTATCCAAATTTTTTACCGATAATTCAGGTTCCGGGTTCTCTGCGCCAATCTTTATAAAATTCAAAGATTTTGCTTAACCCCTGAATCGAAACCGACTTTAAAATGGTATGGGTTAATTTATGAACTTTACGCTCTTCCTCAAATGTAACATCCGCTTCATTCTTATTTTCATATCGCTGTTTAAATTTTGAAAACCTGAC
>JAFCZY010000440.1 GCA_019314105.1 Deltaproteobacteria bacterium | reverse complement strand
TTTATGCCAATATATGAATTTAAATGCTCAAAATGCGAAGAATTCTTTGAAGTTCTTGTAATGGGCTCAAATAATGATGATACAGTCGCTTGTCCCAAATGCAAATCAAATGAATTTGAAAGAGTTGTTTCCAAAACCAATTTTGCCATGGGAAGTTCATCTTCAGGACCCTCCAAAGGTGTCCAGACCCAGGAAAGAGAATGCTCCAGCGGATCCTGCAAAACGTATACCGTTTCAGGTGAGACAAGATAACCTCACAAGATTCATTTACTACCCTAAGTTTTTCTTCATTTTAAATTCGATGTAAAACAGCCGCATACGGGAAAGGAGATTTTTTTGAAAAAATTTGTCAAACTTGTAATTGATGGAAAAGAGCTGACACTGCCGGTGATTGAAGGTTCAGAAGGCGAAAAGGCGATTGATATCAGAAGCCTGCGTCAGGAAACAGGATATATTACATTTGATCCCGGATTCGGAAATTCCGGAACCTGTAAAAGTGCCATTACCTATATGGATGGAGAAAAGGGCATTTTAAGATACCGGGGTGTCCCCATTGAACAACTGGCTGAACACTCAACTTTTGTAGAGACGGCATTTCTTTTGATTGCAGGCCATCTCCCCACCCGGAAGGAACTGACGCGGACCAGCGTTTATTTGAATGATTTTTCTCCCCTGCACGAGAACATGAAGGCATTTTACCAGAATTATCCCCCCAAAGCACATCCCATGGGAATCCTTTCAGCCATGGTCAATGCAATGAGAAGTTTTTATCCTGAACTGCTTGACATTGAGGAGGATATGAACAAAACATATCTTCGCCTGATTTCCAAAATCAGGACCATGTCGGCAATGGCTTACAGAATTTCATTAGGGGAAAAGGTAGTTTATCCAAGGCCGGATCTGTGTTATTGTGCCAATTTTTTAAACATGATGTTTGATAATGTGGTGATCCCTTATCGTATAGATGATGATATGGTCAGGGCATTGAATGTCTTCTGGATTCTTCATGCCGATCATGAACAGAATTGTTCCACCACGGCGGTAAGGGTTGTGGGAAGTGGTAAAGTCAATATCTATTCAGCGATTTCATCAGGGATTTCAGCACTTTGGGGACCCCTGCACGGCGGCGCAAATCAGGCAGTGATCAATATGCTTGAAGAAATTCATAAAGACGGAATGACGGTTAAGGAGTGCCTCTCAAAAGCAAAAGACCCCAATGATCCTTTCAGGCTTTATGGATTCGGGCACAGGGTTTATAAGACATTTGACCCAAGGGCAAAGATCATGAAAAAAATGTGTGATATTCTCCTTGCAAAAATTAAAAGAAAAGACCCCTTGCTGGACATTGTCCAACGGCTTGAGGAAGCCGCTTTAAAAGATTCGTATTTTAAAGACAAAAATCTTTACCCCAATGTGGATTTTTATTCCGGCATTGTATTGCGGGCCATGGGGATTCCCACCAATATGTTTACGGTTATGTTTGCCATAGGCCGGTTGCCGGGATGGATCGCCCAGTGGAAAGAGGATGTGGCTGACCCTGAAATGAGAATATCAAGGCCGCGTCAGATTTATACCGGTAATCAGTTGCAGGCGTATATTCCCATTGGTGATCGGAGATAGGTTGCCTACCCAAAAAACGCTTTGAACGCCTGGATGGTGACCTCAATATCTTCAGTTGATATATCCAGGTGGGTGACCAGTCTTAAATGATTGCTGGTATCAATGAGGATTCCCTTTTCCTTTAAAAAACTGCAAAGAGCATCCATATCTGACTTGATGTCTGCAAAAAAGATATTGGTCTGAACATTCTCCATATGGATGTGAATATGATTAATTTCAGATAATCCCCTGGCCAGGACCAGCGCATTCTCATGGTCTTTTTCAAGCCGCTGAATATTGTTTAAAAGGGAAAAAATGCCTGCGGCTGCAAGGATACCTGCCTGCCTCATGCCGCCGCCTAAAACCTTGCGCCAGCGCCTTGCTTTTTTTATCTGGTTTTTTGATCCGCATAGAACAGATC
>JAFCZY010000439.1 GCA_019314105.1 Deltaproteobacteria bacterium | reverse complement strand
TGGTCGTTCTCCCTGGCCCAGGCAAAACAGATGGAAAAAGATATAGACGGGGACGGTAAGGTAGACCAAATTGCTTTTTTCAATGTTAAAGGCGAAATCAAAAGGCTTGAGATAGACAGCAATAAAGACGGCCTTATGGATCGGTATCAATATTACCTGGATGAAAAACTGATCAGGATTGAAAGGGATACTGATTTTGATCAGAAGATTGACTGCAGGGATAATTATCATTCAGGCAAAAGGATAAAACAAACCCGGCTTACTATTGAAGATAAGGTCATTCAGATCACTTTGTTTGATGAGAATGAGCAAATTTCTTTGATAAAAAAAGATACTTCCGGCAATGGGAAGTTTGACCTTTTGTACTATTATGAAGCAGGCAGCCTGATCTCATCTACAAAAGATACCAATGATAACAACAAGGTAAATATATGGCAGAAATATAAAAACAACATGCCTTTTGAACAAAAGGTGGATGATAATGAAGATGGTAATTTTGAAAGAATTGTATTGTATGATCAAAACGGTGTTCCCAAAAAAAGCCTTCACGACCTTGATGGAGACGGCAGTATGGAGACATTCCGGTTTTATGGCAATGGCGAAATTTTAAAACAGCAAAAGGATGCCAATCTTGACGGAGTAATGGATTCCAAGACTTATTTTGAAAACTCCGTTCCAATTGAACGGAAAACAGATTCAAACTTTGACGGAAAATTTGATATTTTTACAACCTTTGAAAACAACAGGCCTGTGACCCGGAACAAGGATACAGATTTTGATGGAAAGATAGACTGCTTTACCCTGTTTGATAAGGCAGGTTTGGTAAATAAGATAAAAGAGGATACAAAACATAGCGGTAATATTGACAGGCTCAGGTTCTTTAAAGACGGTGTGCCCACACGCGTAGAGTATGATTCAGATGGAGACTTTTTTTTAGAAACCATATCTTATTTTAAAAACGGTAATATAAGTATTCAGACAAAAGATGAAAACAAGGATAAAAAGCCTGATATCAGAATTTTCTTCGACTCCGGGGAAGAAAAAACAAAGGTTGGATCATTTGGTATGACAAAGGTTCCGGACGCAAACTGACAAAGGACACTGATAATGACGGGTGTTTTGAAATCACCCAGCGCTTTGACAGGCCTGGATGGTCCAAGGTTACGGAACAGGATATGGATTGTGACAAGAATGTTGAAGCCTGTTTTTTTTATAAAGATGAAGTGTTGCGGCTAAAAGAACTGGATGAAAACAATGATGGTCTCATTGACCTTAAAGAGTATTTCAATTCCAAGGGAAAAATTGTCAAAAGCATGGAAGATGATGGCAATACCGGCAGGCTTAATCTTGTCTGGTTTTACGATGATTTGGAAAATCCGGTCAGGGCACAAAAGGACAATGATGGGGACGGTAAGGCCGACACCTGGTTTTTTTATGATAAAGGCCGGCTGACAAAAGTAGAGGAAGATACAAACAAAGACGGACAGCCTGATTTATGGGAACAATATGATGAAGCCGAGATACTCGTTAAAAAACAAAAAGATCTAGATTTTGACGGAATTGCTGATGTCATAGAGTATGAGGAAAATCATCAGGATGATTCTTGAAAAAAGTTAATATGATTTTTATGATAGGAGATTTAAATGCTGGAATTTATATCAAAAGGCGGGATACTGGTAATCCCGATTCTGTTATGTTCGGTTATTGCCATGGCCATATTCTTGGAAAGAATCATCAGTTTTGCAAGGATGCGCAGTCGCGGCAGGGAACTTGACCAGAAAGTAGCCTCTTTTTTCATGTAGAAAAAAGATGACGAGGCTGCAACAGCAGCCCAAAGCAGCGACTCTCCCATGGGACGTGTGCTGACCCAGGCCATTGAGGTCAAAAACGGGGGGAGACAAACCCTGGAAACGGTTATTATCAATGCCATTGAAAGAGAGGTGCAGAACCTTTCATCCTATATCCAGACACTTGCCACCATCGGCAATATTGCTCCCCTGCTGGGTCTTCTTGGGACAGTTGTCGGGATGATCAAGGCGTTTATGGTGATTCAGCAGATGGGGGGCAAGGTTAATGCAGCAGTTCTTGCCGGCGGCATATGGGAAGCCATGCTTACCACCGCCATCGGCCTTGCAGTGGCACTTCCCACCATGGTTGCCCACAGCTATCTGGTCGCCAGGGTCGACAAATATGAAGCAAGACTTCAAAACGGGGCAGTGACCTTTATCAAGGCTATTTCAAACGGAGATAAAAATGCTCGTTCATAAAAAAAGAAAGCCCCGTTACCAGATACAAACACCGCTTACATCCCTGATAGATATTATCTTTATGCTGCTGATCTATTTTCTTTTGACCACCAACTTTATAGTGGATGAGGGCATTAAGATCAAACTTCCCCAGGCAAAGGCGTCCCAACCCCAGATCAACAAAGAAATAACCGTCTATGTTGACAAAAACGGCCAGGCATTTATTGGGAAAAATAAGGTTTCTGAAGACCTTCTTTTTAAAAAATTAAAAGAGATGATAGGCAATGACAAGAATAAGCTGGTGATTATTAAAGCTGACCGGACAGTGGTATTGAATAAAGCTGTTAAGGTCATGGATCTTGCCAAGGCCGCAGGCGCAGGAAGATTATGTCTTGCAACTGAAAAGGAATTATAAGCTATGTATGATTATTCCTTGCCGGGTAATCAAAGGAGAACAAACTGGCTGTTAAATGGTTTGATAGTGTTCTCTTTAGGGGTCCATGTGGTGATATTTATGCATATGGCTGGAATTTGCAGAACAGATCCCCTGACATATATTGAAATCGGCCTCAAGAATATTTCAAAACCTGCTGCAAGGCTGATCCCCAGGCCCAGGGCCAGACAAAAACCAATATATAAAACGCCAAGGATTAAGACTGTCAATATCCCAAAACAAACTATACCCCCTGTAAAAATTAATCAGGTAATGACAAGCCTGCCGGATACGTTAATGGAAAGGATAAAAGCGCCTGACCTGCCTTTTGTTCCGGATCAATCCAATATCGGTATATCTGATTTCATTACTTTGACATGTTAAGATTAAAAATAGAAAGCCATAAAAAATATCCGGATACGGCACGGTTAAGATATCTTGAAGGAAGGGTAAAGATTCATTTTATGATTGCCAAAGATGGCCGGATCTCTGATTTAAAGATTGTCAAGCCTGCAAGGCACAACAGCCTGAACAAAGCTGTATTAAAGGCGGTAAGAGATTCTGCTCCTTTTCCTGTGCCGCCGTCAAACCTGTTTAAGGAATCACTTAAAATTGAAATAACAATTGTATTTGAATTAACATGATTTATAGATCCTTCTTTGAAAGGAGGTGTAAAGCGCTTTAAAAGCAAAGTATATTAAAAACATAAAACAGGGAGACAGCCAGACTCCGCCAAGAGACAGCAGGCTGTCTCCCTTTGAAAAGAAACCCCTCGTGAAAAGGGATACTTTAAGTTTCTTATAGCATCTTAAGTATTCCCCGGTCAATTCCACAGGGATCTCTTGTTTAACCTAAAATTCAATCTATTTATTGAGGAGAAAATTGATGTTAATAACCAAACCCGGACCTTTTATTAAAACTGAGATATCCCTTATGGGTCTGATCATTATTATGATG
>JAFCZY010000096.1 GCA_019314105.1 Deltaproteobacteria bacterium | reverse complement strand
CCATTTTTTATATTTTTCGTTACAAAATTCAATACCGTCCTGAAAATCCTCTCTCATTATTTTTAAAACTTTAATCATTTTCTGTCTTAGAAACACTCCCAGAGAAATGACGGATATCCCTGTGGCAAGGATAAGACCGATGATTAGAAAAAACATCAGGATAATAATACAGCCGGTGATATTGGCATATTTTAACAAAAATGAAGTGGCCGCAATCCCCATAACACCGCCGGATGAAATTATTGTACTCAAAACCGGATAGTCATCTTTAAAAAGGAAAAATATACCGCCAGTGCAAATCATTAAAAAAAAGCCGCCCAGCAATGTCAGCCAGATTATTTTTAACTGCCTTCCCTTTAATAACCAGACACTGATAAATCCCAGGATAACCGGAATCCAAAACGCACCCAATCCGAACAGAAAAATAAAAAAACCGGAAAGATGAGCGCCTAAAAGACCGAAAGCGTTGTGAATATGATCAGGAATGGTGAAAAAATTATTCCCCACACAGGGATCTGAGATATGATAGGAGGCAAGGCTGACCGCAGTTAAGACAATAAGAAAAAAAAAGAGTATGCCGTAGAGTTCTTTTTTCATACTTCAATAATCACCGGTACAATTAAGGGCCTGCGGTTTATGGTAAACGCAAAATATTGTTTCAGGGCTTTTTGCAATTTTTTTCTGATCAGGTCAACCCGAGACTCAATACCAGCCTCTATTTCTTCTACAATTTCAAGAATAACACACTGGGCATCATCAACCAGATATCCTGTAGCAAAATCAAAAATAAACCCTTTTGAAATTAATTCCGGGCCATAAAGGACAATACCGGTCTCCTCATCAATGACCATGGTGACAACGACCAGCCCGCCTTCTGAAAGTTCTCTTCTCTCCTTTAAAACACTTCTTCCCACATCACCGATCCCTTTACCGTCAACAAGGACTCTGCCGGTACGGACCCGGCCCTCTATCCTGCCGCCATCCTTATCAAAAGCAATGATCTTGCCATCTTCAGCCACCATAACATTTTCTCTTGGCATCCCCAGTTTTTCAGCGAGTCTGGCATGAATCACCAGATGACGGTATTCCCCGTGAATAGGAATAAAATATTCAGGTTTGGTTAAATTCAGCATCAATTTAAGCTCTTCCTGATGGGCATGACCGGAGGTATGAATCTGTGCAATTTTTGAATACACCACATCCGCACCTCTCCGATACAGCCTGTTGATCATGTTGGAAATAGCTTTTTCATTCCCTGGAATATTTTTGGATGACAGGATCACCGTATCACCCTTTTTAACCTTAATATGTTTGTGTATGCCGGATGCCATCCTTACCAGGGCTGACATTGGCTCCCCCTGACTCCCCGTGGTGATGACGATCACTTTATCTTCACTGTATTTGCCCATCTGTTTTATATCTATAACGGTACCGGGAGGATATTGGATGTGACCAAGTTCAGTAGCCACGGCAACAATTTGTTCCATACTCCGGCCATTGAAAATGACCTTACGGTGATTGCGGACGGCTATATCAATCACCTCTTGTATTCTGAATACATTTGATGCGAACAGGGCGACAATCACTCTGCCGGTAGCAGCGTCAACCAGCGTTTCAAGGTTTTTTGCCACTTCCTGCTCAGACATTGTATAGCCTTCAACTTCAACATTTGTGGAATCCGATAACAGTGCCAGAACACCTTTTTCGCCAAATCTTGCAAAACTTGAAATATCCGTGCTCTTCATCTTGTCAGCATTATGGCTGATTCTGAAATCACCGGTATGAACGATCACACCTTCAGGCGTTTTTATGGCAAGGCCAACGCCGTCAACCGTGCTGTGGCAAACGCGAATAAATTCTATTTCAAAAGGATCTATTGAAAGGGTTTCTCCCGGGTTGACAAGATTCAAATCAATATATTTATTGAGATCAAACTCAATCAATTTATTTCTTATAATCTTCAAGGTAAATGCTGTGCCATATACCGGAAGTCTGATTTCTTTCAACAGATAAGGCAAAGCCCCAATATGATCTTCATGGGCATGGGTAATGATGATAGCCTGAACCTTATCTCGATTTTCCCTGATATAATCCATTGCCGGGATCACAATATCGACCCCCAGCATATAGTCTTCAGGAAACATAAGTCCCGCATCAATGATGAACATAACATCATCATGTTCAATCACCATCATGTTAAGACCAATTTCACCAAGCCCGCCGAGAGGGATAATTTTAAGCATTTGAGTACTCCGAAATAGGATTAAATACGAATATCAAGTTTTTCAAGAATGGCATCCGCCTGGTCAATGAGCCAGTCACGCTGTTCCCTTGTTGCATAGTCCATGCAATCGCATTTTATATTTTTTTTAATTCTTACAAGAAACTCACAAGACAGATAGGTTTCTTCCATCATCAAGGCAAAGACATGAGGATAACATCCTTCATGCTTTTTTTGAAGAGGTGTCAACAATTCCTTGTCCAGTTCAAGCCAGTAAATTCCATCAAGGGGTGAGGATTCCAGATATTTATCCAGATACGTCTTTAATTTATGATAATCTTCAAGCCCCAACCCATCTATTACATACTGTTTCATAACGAATATAGTTAACACACATCCATTGCGATATGCAAGGATATTGATCATAAATTAAGGCGTCAGACAGAAGAAAACCGTGGTTTGTATAATGCCATAAAATTACCGCCGACAACGAGCAATAAGCCCAGAATCGCTGAAAAATTCCAGGAATACCCTTCAAAAAAAGATGAAAGGATCAATGCCACCAATGGAACCAGCATAATGGTATAAGACGCCTTGTCAGCCCCTATGGCTCCAATGAGTGTCAGATAACTGCCAAATGCAATGATGGATCCAAAGACGGATAAATAGAACAAAGAGCTGATATAAGGAATGGAGATCGCAAAGGAAAACTCTTTGCCTGAAATTAAGGCTATCACTGCCAGCAGGATCGTCCCATATCCCATTCCAAATGCATTTGCCTGAATGACCGGGATATTGTTTTTGGTATTCCTGGCTGATGTAATATTACCGAATGAAGCAAGCAGAACACTTATAAATCCAATAGAAAGCCCAAAGACGCCTTTATCGGATAGATTAAAGGATTCTATTTCAGGCATAAAAATCATGACAATTCAAAAAAAAAAAAAAAGAGCACCGATCATCATTTTTTTATCTACTGCCGCACCCAGAAAAATAGAGCCGTTGGCAATATTCATAAATACAATCGAAGAAAATATAACTGCCACAAGGCCGCTTGTCAGATATAACTCCGCCACATAGACAAGCCAGTAGTTAACAGAGAACAACAAAACGCCGAAAAGAGCCATAAATGAATGTTCTTTTAAAGAAAATTTCATTTTAAGCCCCTTGACATAACAAAAAAGCATCAACAGCACTGTTGCAAGCCCGAATCGGTAAATAACGGATACCATGGGGTCCACATCACCCAGTTGATATTTAATGGCTATCCAGGTGGACCCCCATACTAAAACAGTAATGATATAGAGTATAATATTTCGCATTTTTTTCTATTTGTTCTTCTCGGGCCTTTAGATACCCATCCCTAATCCTGATTTAATAAAATAATAAATTAAAGGAATGAAAATCGCCGGGAGCATATTCCCCACCCTGAGTTTCTTTTCCCTTATCATATTCAGTCCAATGGCCAGAATTAAAAGACCGCCGACCGATGACATCTGGCTGACAACAGCCGGGATCAGAAATGGTTTAAGAAATCCCGCCATCAAGGTAATGGACCCTTGGTACAACAGCACTGGAACGACAGAGAAAAGCACACCGATGCCTAAGGATGAACTTAAAATAATACTGACAATACCATCAAGGGTTGATTTGGCAAATAAGGTCGCATGGTTTCCGGTAAGACCACTTTCAAGTGACCCCACAATCGCCATGGAACCTACACAATAGATAAGCGATGCCGTGACAAATCCGTTTGAAAAACCAGAGGATGTTTTTGAAAATTTTGTTTCAAGAAAATTCCCCAGCCTTTCAAGATAATTTTCAATGCCAATCCATTCTCCAACGAGAGAGCCTATGGCAAGACTGATAATAATAATCAAAAGATCATTACACCCAAGAGCACTTTTCATACCAACCAAAATAACAGACAAACCAATGGCATGCATTATCGTCTGATTATATTTTTCCGGAATTCCATTTCTAAACAGGATCCCGACAAGGCTACCTGCAATAATTGTCAGGCAATTGACTATTGTTCCCAGCACAGATTTTCTCCAGGTTCAGGTTCTAAAAAAAAGAGTCTTTAATATAATCAACCCCGTTTTTAAACAGTTTGATGCCAATGGTCATCTCCTGATCAACGGGTTTGCCTTCTCTCTTAAGCAGTTGAGACTTCCGTGTCCAGTCCGGATGATTTGTAAAATGATTGTAGGCCTCGGGATGCGGCATCAATCCGAAAATTCTTCCCGTAGGATCACAGATGCCTGCAATATCCTCCAAGGAACCGTTTGGATTTAATGGAAAAGCCCCATTTGCAGGTACCCCCTGGCTGTCGCCATATTGAAATACCACCTGATGGTTAGCCAAAAGGGTATCAATCACTTCCCGGTCCGCAATAAATTTTCCCTCTCCATGACGAATCGGATAATCCGCCATTTGAATATTCTTTGTAAACACACAGGGGGTTTGAGGATTTGAAGTCAGGTGGACCCATTGATCCCTGAAATTTCCGCAGTCATTGACTGTAAGGCAAACCGTTCTCTTTGTATAGTCATTATCCAGCCCGGGTAACAGCCCTAAATTCACCAGGGCCTGAAATCCGTTGCAGATACCAATGATCAGCTTTCCCTGAGCCACAAAGGACAAGAGATCGCTGCCGATATGGTCTTTAAGCTTTAATGCCTGGATCACGCCCGCACCATGATCATCCCCCCAGGAAAATCCCCCGCCAAAGGCAAGGATATGAAAATCTTCCAGTTTGATTTTCCCTGATACCAATGCATTTATATGTATTTTTTGGGCATTAGCGCCGGCAAGCTCAAACACATGAGCGGTTTCATTGTCACAATTTAATCCAAACCCTGTTAATATCAGTGCGTTAACCTTTTTCATATCATGTCTCCAAAGGTTTTATTGAAGGCGCTCTCAAGTTCTTCCATTGAAAGGTCTATCAGTATTTCCTTGTTCAAGGCTGAAATTTTCAAATGATTATGTCGATCTGTAACAAACCCTATGCAACTTGCTGCCATCCCTTTGAATAATTTTTCAAAAATTGATCTATTTTCCAAAGAAATCGTAACAATAAATCTGCCTGCTGATTCTGAAAACAACAGAGTTTCATTTAAAAGCTCACCACGGCTCGCATCCATTGGAAGTTCCGATAAATTAACATCAAGGCCAAGACCACCTGCCATGGTCATATAAGACAAATGAACGCCAAGACCGCCCCTTGCAACTGCATGGCAAGATGCCACAAGTTCATTTTCAATGGCTTTCTGCAATGCTCTATATACCACTTTAAATTTATCAAAATCGACATGAGGAACATTTAAGCCGGTCTTATCAAAGGCATCATAATATTCTGATGCCCCGAGTTCATTGGCAGTCACACCCAATACATAAACAAGGTCTCCTGAAACTTTCGGGTCCATGGTCACACATTTTGAAATATCATCAATAACAGAGGTTGCTGAAAACTGAACCGTTTCAAGCGCTGAAACTTTAACTCTTTCACCGAATTCACCCTTAAGATGGCCATCCACATACATGCTGTCCTTGCCGGATAACAAAGGAATCTCATATTTTTCACAAGCCTCTTTCAGCGCCCGGCAGGCACGAACAAGCTGGGATGCTTTAAATGTTCCATCCGGATTTTTCTTGGGATCAAACCCGATATTGGGCCAGCAAAAATTATCAAGCCCGCCAATATGGCTCAAATTACCACCCACGGCCATCACCCGTCGAACCGCTTCGTCAATGGTACAGGCCATCATATGGTAGGCATCTATCTTTGAGTACCAGGGCAAAAGACTTTGTGAAAACGCAAGGCCCTTTGGAGATGTAAGAACCGGCCGTGTCACAGAGGCATCAGACGGGATATTGTGTTTAACTCCCACTAGGGGTTTTATCACAGAACCGCCCTGAACCTCATGATCATACTGCCGGATAATCCATTCTTTGGAAGCTATATTGGGCCGCTCAAGCAGCTTAAGCAATACGGTATTAAAATCAGATGGCGAACTGATCACCGGTTCTGTCAACCCACGGGTTTCAGGGGACAGCCAGGTGGCATCAAATTCCCAGGAGGGAAACCCTTTGTCTAAAAGATCCATGTCCACATAGGCACAGGTTTCATCCTTATATTTGATTATCAGCTTGCCCGTATCCGTATATTCTCCAATCACCGTACTTTCAACTTCATGTTCTGCCGAGAGTTCCATAAATCGGTCCAGATTTTCCGGTTTAACCGCAATGGTCATACGTTCCTGGGACTCTGAAATCCAGATCTCCCACATATCAAGCCCTTCATATTTTAACGGTACTTTGTCCAGCCAGACCACACATCCATTGGAAATCATAGCAGATTCACCAATAGATGAGGATAAGCCCCCACCGCCATTATCCGTAATAAACGGAATTAAGCCTTCATCGCGACAAATGAGGAGAAAATCATGCATTTTTTTCTGGGTATAGGGGTCACCAATCTGGACATGGCCGGCAGGTGTATTTTCAGAATAGCTTTCCGATGATGCAGTCACACCATGAATGCCGTCTTTCCCGACCCGTCCCCCGCTCATGATAATCAGTTCGCCGGGAGATGTTTTCTTTTCATGACTGGGTTTGCCCGCAACCTGGTTGGGCATTATTCCCAGAGCTGTAACAAATACAAGGCTCTTGCCCATGTATCCGGGATTGAACAATGTCTGGCCAAAAGTAGTGGGAACACCGCTTTTATTCC
>JAFCZY010000438.1 GCA_019314105.1 Deltaproteobacteria bacterium | reverse complement strand
TTGAAAACTTGACGCGGTATCAGGAATTACGGTATAAAGATCATGTTACCGGGCTGTATAACCGTTCATTCTTTGTAAAGGAGCTTGCCCATTTTATAGAAAATCGTAAGGAAAAATCCCAGGGTCAGGTGATGATTCTGGGACTCACAGGAATGGAAGATATTGAACTTTCCGGGGATCGATCCCTTACCCATAAAGTTTTTAAGCATATGGCAGAAATATTGAAAAAAGAAACAGAGTCTGTAGCGGATGCGGTGGTGGCCCGATTGCCTCGGCGGGAATTTGCTGTAATTTTGCCGGGCAGTACACCGGAAAAAAGCCTGGCAATTGCCAAAGCAGCTATCCGTAATTTTTTGCCAGGATTAAGTTCTGAAAAGGATCTTCCCGATTCTATATCGGTTTATGGCGGCCTGGCATCTTACAATTATGAGGAGGAGTTGAGCACGGTTCTTTCCAAAGCGGATTATGCCCTGTCAAAATCCCGGACCGGATTGCCCGGAACGGTTAGAAGATTCAGAGAGGAACAGTCCCTGGCGGCGATCGGCAAGGCAGCGTGGAAAGCGTTAATTGAAGAGGCTTTTTCTGAAAACCGTTTTTTTCTGACAGCTCAGCCTGTCATGTCTGGTGCGGATGAATTCCATCGTGAAATTTTTGTCAACATACTTGACCGGAAAGGCGTTCAGTATCAGGCGGGGTTGTTTATGCCCATGGTCATCACGCTTGGGATGGCAAGCCGGCTTGACCGATATATCCTGGAGCAGTCGGGCCAGTATCTTTTAGCCAATTCCGACCCTGCCCTGGCGGTTAATATCACGACTGAATTCAGCCGGGATCGCCTGTCTGGCCCCTGGCTCAGGAAATTTTTAATGAAACACAAATCTCTGCAGGACCGTCTTATTTTTGAGATTCATGAAACCACACTGATCCGTCACCCTGAAATCTGCATTGATTTTATCGGGTTAATCACAGGGATGGGGTTCAAGTTTGGCTTAGACCAGTACACCCTGCATGATGCATCGCTCAATCTTCTCAAGAAGATAAAGCCTTATTATATTAAAATTGAGCGGGATTATCTGGAAGCTTTTGATGATCCCAGCAGCAGGTACTCGTCAATAAAAACATCAACTATTTTCAGGGGCATGGTATTGCAGGGATTGTTCCTTTGAGTGACAAAAAATGAGTGATACGCTTACTACCGATCCCCTGATGCAGTGTCTGGTGATCCTCACAAAACTGAACCATAAACCAACCTCTGCGGAAGTTCTGGCCTCCGGGCTTCCCTTTGAGCCGGGAAGTGAGAAGCAAAGGCTCTTCAGTATTGATAATTCAAAGGCAAATTTTTCACGGGCTGCAGAAAAAGCCGGGTTTATTTCACAATTACAGCGGCGCGAATTAAAGGATATTCCTTCCCTTGTGCTGCCGGTAATCCTTACCCTGAAAGGTGACAATGCCTGTGTCCTCCTGGAAATCAACCGCAAGGACAAAACCGCACAGGTGATCATCCCTTCCCTGGATGAGGCCCCTGTTCAGGTAAACATGGAAAAACTGGAAGAAGGATATCTCGGCCATGTATTTTTCCTGAAACGAAAATATGAAGGATTCGGCCAGGAGCAGTTAATCGGAGAGTTTATAAAACGGAAAAACTGGTTTTTCGGCACCCTCATGAAATTCAAGGGGATATACGGTCGGGTTCTACTGGCAACATTCCTTGTGAATATTTTTGTGATTGCAGGCCCTATTTTTACCTTGAGCGTTTATGACCGCATTATTCCCCATAATGCCATTGACACCCTTTGGGTACTGGCTTCCGGTGTCGCTCTCATTTATCTTTTTGATGTGATCCTCAAGCATATCAGGACCTATTTTTTGGAAAATGCCGCCAGACGAAGTGATGTCATTTTGTCTTCCATGCTCTTTGAACAGGCCATGAGCATCAAACTTGAAAACAGACCCCGCTCTGTGGGTGCTTTTTCAAGCATCATAAAGGACCTTGACGGTATCCGATCATTTTTTGCATCCGGTGCGATTACGGCGTTTATTGATCTCCCTTTTGCCGCTCTTTTTCTCCTGGTAATTTATTCCATCAATCATACGATTGTGTTGGTTCCGATGGTGGCCATTCTTCTTATTTTGCTTCTCAGTATTCCCATGCGGCATTCCATCCAGAAAATCATCGACACCACCCATGAAGCAACCTATCAGCGGAACAGTATCTTGGTTGAATCTTTGGCCAATCTTGAGACCATCAAGGCATTTAATGCCGGCAGTTCCATGCAGTGGCACTGGGAAGAGAGCAGCGGGTTCATTGCAGGCAAAACCCAGCGATCCCGGGTTCGGTCCGGGTCACTTGCCACCTTGTCAGGCTTTCTCTCACAGTGCTGTAGTGTGGCCATTATTATTGTGGGGGTTTATCTGATCAAGGAAAGAGAGTTGACCATGGGCGGGCTTATCGCGATCAATATTCTTTCTTCACGCAGTATTGCCCCCTTTGCCCAGGCGATTTCACTGCTGTTGAATTTCGGACAGATGAAAGTCGGGCTCAAATCCTTGAACGAGTTTATGGAAAAGGAAATAGAGCGGCCTGAAAAAAAGAAGTTTCTCCATCGGCCAAGCTTCAGGGGAGAAATCGAGTTCAAGGATGTGGGGTTCAACTACCCGGAAGAACAGATCAAAGCCATATCCAATATCAGTTTTCATATCAAACCCGGCGAAAGGATCGGGATCATCGGTGCGGTGGGTTCGGGGAAGTCCACCATTGGTAAACTTCTGCTGGGTCTGTTTGATCCCGGTGAAGGCGCCATCTTTATTGACGGGCTGGACATCAAGCAGATTGATCCGGCTGATTTACGTCATAATTTTAACTATGTACCCCAGGATGTGGTTCTTTTTTCCGGAACGGTACGGGACAACATCACACTCAAGTCCCCCCATGCCGGGGACAGTGAGATCATTACCGCAGCAAAAATCGGTAAAGTTGACGCTTTCACCGATCGCCACCCCATGGGCATGGACCTTCAAGTGGGAGAAAGAGGATTCGCCCTGTCCGGCGGACAGCGGCAATCGGTTGCCGTGGCCATGGCTTTTATTGATGAAAGCCCGATTGTTCTGCTGGATGAACCCACCA
>JAFCZY010000095.1 GCA_019314105.1 Deltaproteobacteria bacterium | reverse complement strand
CATGTATCTTCATTCCGGCATCCGACCCTATGGCGGAACTTTCATGGTTTTTGCCGATTATATGCGCCCGGCCATCCGGATGGCATCCTTAATGAAACTGCCGCTGATTTATGTTTTCACCCATGACAGCATTGCCGTAGGCGAAGATGGTCCCACCCATCAACCGGTTGAACACCTGGCATCTTTGCGGACGATTCCGGGTCTTACCGTTATACGACCGGCCGATGCCAACGAAACAGCTTTTGCATGGAAGCTGGCTTTAAAAGCAGTTGACTCGCCCACCGCCTTAATATTAAGCCGCCAAAAACTGCCCACCCTGGATGTTTCCCAGCGGGATGGTGAATTTAATTATGGCGCATATACCGTCAAAAAAATAATAAATCCGGACATGATCCTCATTGCCACTGGCTCTGAAGTCCATATCTGTATTGAAGCAGCCGAAACCCTTGAAAAAGATCACAACATCAAAACTGCCGTGGTATCCATGCCGTCCTGGGAACTCTTTGAAAAAGCCCCGGCATTCTACAGGGAAAGAATTCTGCCATCCAGTGTGACAAAAAGAATGGCTGTTGAAGCAGGAATTTCAATGGGATGGGAAAAATACACAGGCCAGGAAGGTAAAATTATCGGCATTGATAAATTCGGCGCCTCCGCACCTGGCGGAACTGTCCTCAAGGAGTATGGATTCTCCCCGGAAAATATCGTTAAGAACACTCTTGATCTTTTAAAATAGTAACTCGTAAGGAGGCGGGCCATGCAGATCAGTGTTAAAACAAACACAAGAACCCAGATGATCGATATCACTTCTCAGGTTCAAACTGCTGTAAAAGAATCCAGAATAAAAAACGGCCTTGTTCATGTCTTTTCCATGCATACCACCGCCGCGATTACCATTAACGAAAATGCCGATCCTGCTGTTGAAACAGATATTTTAAATACCATCAACAAGGTGATTCCCTGGGATGATTATTTCAAACACATGGAAGGCAATTCTGCTGCACACATAAAAGTCAGCCTGTTCGGCCCTTCGGAAACCATCCCTCTGGAAAACGGCTCTCTTGTTCTCGGCACCTGGCAGGGTATTTATTTCTGTGAATTTGACGGTCCGAGAAACCGGCGGGTGAATATTAAAATCCTAAGACATTAATTTTTGTTTGAGACCGGAGAGGCGCAAAGCGGTTTTGTTATTATTCAGTGCCATCTTAAGGGCCTTTGAAGACCCGACAATGATCACCAGATTTTTCCCCCGGGTCATGGCTGTGTATAAAAGATTTCTTTGCAGCAGGGGAAAGTGGGCGGTTGTCAGTGCCACAATGACAGCGGCATACTCACTGCCCTGGGATTTATGGACCGATATGGTATAGGCCAGGGTGAGTTCATCCAGTTCCAGGATATCATATTCAACAATACGACCGTCATAATTCACCAGAACACGGTCTTTGGATTTAATGACGTCATGAACGATACCGATATCTCCATTAAACACATCTTTTTCATAATTATTTTTCAGATGCATGACCTTGTCATTGGGCTTAAACGTGATGCCCCCGGCCGTTATGCCGCCCTTGGATTGATTTAATACCCTTTGAAGCTGCTGGTTCAGATTAATAGTGCCGGCCTCCCCCCGATGCATGGGCGTTAAGACCTGTATTTCATTAATATGAGGGAATGCTTTGGGCACGCGTTTTGAGCAAAGTTCCAGAATGGTTTCCACCACTTTTTCAGATCTCTGATTCTCAATAAAATAGAATTCTGACAATTCACCTGACCTGGCTTTCTGAAAATCCGGCATCTCTCCGTTCCGGATTTTGTGGGCATACATGATAATAGGACTTTCCTTGGCCTGCCTGAATATAGTTGTTAAAGAGAAGACCTTTACACGGTCAGATTCAATAATATCAGACAATACATTACCGGGGCCCACAGAAGGAAGTTGGAATGTATCGCCTACAAGTATCAGGCCGGCACTTATCGGCATGGCTTCAATGAGCCGGTACATGAGCTGCGTATCCACCATTGAAGCTTCATCCACAACCAACACATCCAACTCAAGGGGATTGGCAAAATTTCTCTCAAATGTCTGATTTTCATAATCAAATCCCAAAAGCTTATGCAGGGTAAAGGCCTTTTTCCCTGTTACTTCGGAAAGGCGCCTGGCAGCTCTTCCTGTGGGAGCGCTCAACGCCACCGTTAGATCCCGCCATCTGTAAACTGCGCACAATGCCCGTATCAGGGTTGTTTTTCCGGTTCCCGGTCCCCCTGTGATCACAACAATTTTTTCATGTAACACATTATTGACAACACTCAATTGCTCTGTGGATAATTTTATGGCAAGCTTTATCAGCACTTCTTCAAGGATTTGATCTTTGTTGATTTGCTGGGAAGTTACCGGCATGGACAAAATGGCTTTTATCCTTGATGCAATACCTGATTCAGCTCTGTAAAGTCTTGAAAAATAAACTTTTATATCATCTTCATCCGGTTCGGTCTTGATTTCATCAGAATCAATCAATGCTTCCAGCGCCTGCTCAAATTTATCCGGTTCCACACCTGATGTTTTTGAACATGCTTTGAACAATTCTTTTTTTAATGTATAAACATGCCCCTCCTTTTCAAATAACAAAAGTACATAGATCAGGCAGGCTTGAAGACGATTTTTATCGTCTTTTTTAACCCCGGCTTTCATTGCAATCATATCTGCTATGGCAAACCCTATTTGGGGGATATCCTTTGCTATAACATAAGGGTCCTGCTGCAAAATATTCAGGGCCTCTGGCCCATAGGTTTGAAGAATAGTGGCGGCATGGTACACACCCACATCATTTTCCTGGAGAAATTGCATAACTCTTCTAACGGCATGGTGCTTGTTCCAGGCCTGCTCAATAAGTTTTTTCTTGGCCTCTCCGATACCGTGAATTTGCTTTAATTTTTCAGGCTCGTTTTCAATGATATCCAGAGTTCTCTCTTCAAACCGATCTACTATTTTATCGGCCAGTGATTTACCGATTCCCTTAATCATGCCCGAACCAAGATATTTACGAATTCCTGAAACCGTGGCCGGCAAAAGAACTTTATAGACTTCTACTTTGAACTGATCCCCATATTTGGGGTGAGTGGTCCATTTCCCTGAAACCTCAAGGTTTTCACCTTCAAATACACCGGCAAGATGGCCTACAACGGTAACAGGTTCACTGATTTTAGCGATTCGAAGTTTCGCAATCGTATAATGATTGTCCTGATTCTGATAAGTCAGTCGGTCTAAAATGCCTTTGATAGTGATCATCTAAACTTTTACATTATTCTGCAACTGCAAAGGCACTGTCAAAGCCTTGTGCGATAATTTTTCCACTGAATCGTATGGCATCTTTCAAATTGGTAAACCTGCCGATTCTCACCCGGTAAAACGTCCCCCGATCATCCGTAAATGTAGTAATATGAGCATTTTGATAAGTTGTTGATAATTTATATCGATATTTTTCTGCATTGTCTTTGACCTGGAAAGCCCCCACTTGGACAGTGAAGTTGCCTTTCCAGTAATCAACGGGTTTAAAGGCAATCGGATCTTTTGTTTTCTTGGAATACGATGTGGCTCTTCCAAGGGCGGTCACTCTTACTTTTGCTGTCCCGGAACCTACAATTTCAAGCCGTTTTGCCCCCGTGTAAGAAAGGTCAATAATCCTTCCGGAAACAAATGGACCGCGGTCATTAATCCTCACCACAATTTTCCGATCATTTTTAAGGTTCTGGACACTGACCCAGGTATTCATGGGGAGTGTTTTGTGAGCAGCCGTCATGGCATACATGTTATACGTTTCGCCATTGGAAGTTTTTCTACCATGAAATTTTCTGCCATACCAGGATGAAATCCCGGTCTGGACAAATCCGCTGGCACTGGCAATCGGGGTATATTGAACCCCTTTTATTTTATAAGGTCGCTGAGTTGCTGAACTTTTTTGGCCGGTGGATGATGATGGTATTGATGATTTTGAAGGCGGGATATGGGCTTTCTTATATGGCGTATCAAGCGTGCTTGCACAACCGAAAAGGGCCAATGAAAATAATATCATAATCTGAGTTTTGAACATACACGATTTCTCCATCATATCTAACGATATCAGTCAAGCGCTAATTCTAATACATCTTTCATTTTATCAACAAAATAGAAATCAATGGAACCTCTTATATGATCCGGCACATCCTCCATATCTTTTTGATTCCATAACGGCAGGATAATCTTCTTGATTCCTGCCCTGTGGGCTGCGATAACCTTTTCCTTTATTCCGCCCACCGGCAGAATCTCTCCTCTAAGGGTAATCTCTCCACTCATAGCCAGGCGCTTTTTCACAACCCGTCCTGTCATCAGGGAAACAAGACAGGTCAACATGGCCACACCGGCAGAAGGACCGTCCTTGGGGATAGATCCTTCGGGCACATGGATATGGAGATCATGGCTGCCAAAAAAGGAGTCTTCCACTTTTAATTTTTTTGCGTTGGCCCGGATAAAACTTAAGGCCGTGCTGGCAGATTCCTTCATAACATCCCCAAGCTGTCCTGTTAAGGTAAGCCCTTTTCCGCCTTTCATGGCTACCGCCTCAATAAAAAGAATCTCTCCGCCATAGGGAGTCCAGGCAAGGCCCACAACAACCCCGGGTTTCTCTATCCTCAAGACCAGATCCGGCATATTGATTGCCGGCCCCAGATATTCATGAAGATCTTTTTGTCCCACAACCAGGTTTTTGGCTTCTCCTTCAGCAATCTTGCTTGCAACCCCTCTGCACACAGATCCGATATGTCTCTCCAGATTTCTTAAGCCGGATTCCCTTGTATATCCTGAAATAATCTTTTTAACCGCACCGGACGTAATTTTAATCTGGGTCGCATTAAGACCGTTGGCTTCCCTTTGCCTGGGAATTAGATATCGTGTGGCAATTTTTAATTTTTCTTCTTCCGTATAACCGCTCAATTCCAAAATTTCTATCCTGTCCCGCAGGGGGGCCGGAATCGTATAAAGTACATTTGCTGTAGTTAAAAACATTACATCGGAAAGGTCAAAAGGCACATTCAAATAGTGATCTGAAAATGAAAAGTTCTGCTCCGGATCTAGGACCTCCAGAAGGGCGGAAGAAGGATCGCCATGATAGGATGAATCCATCTTGTCTATTTCATCCAGCATGAATACGGGATTTTTTGTACCGGTTTTTCTCAAATGCTGAATAATCCTTCCCGGAAGTGCACCCACATAGGTCCTTCTATGGCCCCTGATTTCAGCTTCATCGCGAACCCCGCCCAGGGAAATTCTGACAAACTGTCTGCCCAGGGCCCTCGCAATGTACCTGCCAAGGGATGTTTTCCCCGTTCCGGGAGGACCGGCAAAGCAGAGGATCGGGCCTTTGGAATCATTTTTCAGTTTTCGAACGGCCAGGTATTCAAGAATCCTTTTTTTCGGCTTTTCAAGGCCATAATGATCATTGTTCAGTATTCTTCTTGCCACTTTAATGTCGAGATTATCTTTAGATCGCTTATTCCAGGGTAAGGATGTCAACCAATCCAGATAGGTGGATGCCACTACATATTCAGAAGATGACGGATGCATTCTTGACAGGCGTCGCAACTCCCGTTCCGCTTCTTTTTGTGCCTCTTGCGGCAACCTTTTTTCTTCAATTATAGCCTGATATTCTTTTATCTCAACACTTTCGTCTTCTGTTTCACCCAGTTCTTCCTTTATGGCTTTCAGCTGCTGGCGAAGATAGTATTCCCGCTGCTGTTTATCCATATCTTCTTTTACCTGGCTCTGGATTTTGGACCCCATTTCAAGGATCTCCAATTGGTCATTGACCAGCCGGGTCACTTTTTTCAATCGTTTATTGACATCCAAAAGCTCGATAACTTTCTGCTTTTCCAAGACAGGTGCATTGATGGTGGAGGCCACCATGTCCGCAAGAATATTGGGCTCCTGCAATGATTTGATCATATGACCCATTTCTGAGGGAAGCCCCGGAGACAGCGATACAATTTTCTCATACTGTTCAATAATATTGGCCATCAAGGCTCTATTTTCTTTATTTTTGCCATTATTTTTGCTTTCCATGACACCAATTTGGGCCTGCATATATTTTTTGTCCTGAAGGAATTTTATGACCCTGAAACGGCTTAAGCCCTGTATTAAAAGTTGGGCTTTATCATCTTCCATTTTGGACATTTTTAAAATAACAGCGACTGTACCGATTCGATAAAGATCGTCTGCCGTATGTTTGGAATCAATATCAGATCGCTTGGATAATAACAGCCCCAGCATTCGGTTCCCGGACATGGCTTCATCAATCAGCTCGACGGCTTCATTTTGAATCAATACCAGGGGCAACACCATTTTAGGAAAAAGATTGGTTTCAACAATGGGAAGGATGGGAATGATATCCGGGATGTTATCTGATGTTATATTGCGTGAAGAATGCCTGAGATCATCCATTATAGTCTGGTTCCTTTTGGAATCTATGGCTTAAATGAAATCCAGGGAAATATTTCGTTTTCGCTTAATCTTTTCACTGAACAGTTTTCCCAAAGTAAGCTCCAAAAATCCATTTAAAAATGTGGCGGATACTTTTTCAACATCAATCATATTTGGCAGATAAAGAATTCGCTCAAACTGTCCGAATTGTATTTCTGCAAGCCGGTATGTAGCTGTCTGATCCTGATGATTACTTCTCCTGCTTCCTGACATTTTGACGGCTTTGTTACTCACTTCAATAACAATATCTTCTTTTCTTACACCCGCTATCTCAGCTTGGATAATAATCTCACTTCTTGTTTCAAATATATCCATCTGAGGTTTCCACACTTGTTTTGAAAAACAAAACATGGGATTGACAGAATGAAACATCTCTTCAAAAGATTTCTCTTCAGTAGATTGTGTTTCAATATTATCCCCAAACCGAATTTCTATGTGTTTCATATAAAACTCCTGATGACACCGTTAAATCCATCATCTGATGATTTAATGAGAATACCATTTGAGTCAGATATTGTAAAGCTTGATTTTTTAAGATTAGAAGCAGATTTTGATGAGATTTAGCTTTTCAATGGACTTGGATAATCCGATGACCTTGGCCAGGTCAAGATATACAGGCAAGCCTGCCAGGGCTGTCATGCCGCTTTGAGTTTTTTCTTCTTCATACTTGTAATGGTAATAGGCCTTGTGACATAATATGTTTCACCTCGTTGATGATAAGTTTTTGCTTGCACAAACATTCTATCTGCTTGCGCCATCAAGCGCAACGAGGTTTTTTATTTTTTTGATGGTGAATTGGGGTTGATCATGGGTTTAAAAACGGAGTGAAAAAGTGATGACGATTCAAAAAAATGGACTGTTTTGGTATGCTTTAATCGGTATTTTTTTGATTTTTTTTTCAGGCTGTGCCAGCCTGGATAAGGCCGATTGCCGTCAGGGGGACTGGTTTGGAATCGGGTATGAGGACGGTGTCAGGGGATGTCCGGCATCACAAATCGGGAACCATAGAAAAGCCTGCTCAAAGTATGGGGTGAAACCCGATTACCAGGAATATGAAAGCGGGCGGATCAAAGGCCTGGAAAAATATTGTACTGCGCAAAACGGTTACCGGTTGGGGAAAAAAGGATATCGATACAATGCGGTCTGTCCGGATCATATGAAAGATCCTTTTCTGGAGGCCTATCACCTGGGAAAGACTGTTCATCAGATCAAGAAGGATATTAAAGCCACCCAAAGAAAAATAAACCATCTAAAAACTGATATTCAAAAAAATAAAGAAAAAATTTCAGGCAAGGAAAAGGAGCTGGTCAAAGACGGTATTAAAAGTAGTAAAAGAAAAATAATTTTAGAAGATATTCGGTCTCTTGAAGAGGATATTAAAGAAAATCGATCTCAAATAAGGCACTTTCGGCAAATGGTCGAGGAGAATGAATTTGACCTTGACCGGATTGAGTCACATATCGAATTTGATTAATATCCTCTTTTGATTGTTGTGCAGTACTTTTATTCCAATAAGCCGTAGGTCGTAACTATTTTATGCATTTTCAACTCCGGTTTATACAGATGGGTGAACTGGATCATTTGCTTGTTCTTGGAAAATATGGCATGGAGTTCATCAAATCTTTTCCAGCCGTTATCCACAAGTTTTTTATATTCTTTTTCAAGATGTTTATTCACATCATCATTGCCTGCCTGGGTCATGTCCGACAGTTTATAAGAGATCTTATACCCGTCCGCACTGGATTTGACTTTTTCAAACTCAGCACCGGGATATGCTGTAATCCCAAAGCCAGCCAATTTTTTTTCCAACCCCTCTTTTGTCAACAAAGGATCAACGGCTTTTTTCTCCACGACAGCCTGCTTTTTTTGAACCGGTGCTTTATTGTCTGCCTCATCTGTCTTTTGAGATGAACAACCGCTAAATGCAAAAATCAGGGCCGCCAATCCCACAAAAATTAATTTTTTCATCCTGCTGTACCTCCTTTACGGTAATTATTTTTTATGAACTTGAACTGTTTCTTAGAAACGCTTCAAGTTTATCCAGATTTTCTTGAGATGCTCTGGGAATAGTTTTCATTTTTTTATAATATTGCGCTGCCTTTTCAAATAATACCCGTTTTTCCGTTCCTTTTTGTTTTTCCGCCAGAATAATATATGCATGGGCTGCGTATCTTATATTTTCATCAATGGGGTCCAGTCCTGCCGCTTTAACAGCCATATCCCTGCCCCGTTCATCATCATTCTCCTGCCAGGCGATAACAGCAAGATTCCGATAGGCCAGGGCATAATTTTTATTTAACTCGACAGCCTTTTTCAAGGCCTTTATAGCGGTCTCATTTTCCTTGAGCTTATAACAGGATACACCGTAATCGTTCCAGATGACTTCATTTTCCGGGAGACATTGAAGAGCCTTTTCATACAACTCTTTTGCCTGTTTATATTCAAGCTTTAACAAAAACTGATAAGCTTCTTTTGCCAGGGCAATACAGTCGGTATCTTTGCTGGTTCCATACCGGGTCAGCACATCACGCTCTTTATCACCGGCATCCTTTTTACCGTCCCGCAGGGTCAATTGATATTGTCTTTGACATAAACGTTCGAATCCGGGTTCCTGTTCAAATTGAAGGATATATGTTCCCGGTGTTTTAATATTTATCGTACAGGGAAGAAAAAGTTCTTCAATAACCTCAGTCCGGCCATCGGAAGAAAGGAACTTTCCTTTGATCGGGATTTTTTCTCCTTCGGATTTGATCATATCACAGAATATTTCTCCGGGATTCTGGACGGTAAACCTATAATTATCTTGATCAAATCTTGGCAGTAAAAGTGCTTTTATGGTCTGGTTTAATTTTATGGGAGCTGCCTTTAACGGGGTATCATTGGGTTCAAAAGGGTCTTTCTCATCCGGTATAAAACCAACTTGAAGATTCGCAGGAGGATCTATTATATACTTGTGATCTTCACTTTTTGTAGAAAGACTTATCAATTTTTTACTATCAATCCGAACAGCAGCCGGTAAGTAAATCGTTGGCCCTTCTCCTTTTCCATCAGAATCATAATGATAAAAAGCAACATCAAATGGAATATTTCGATCATGGTTGAACACCACATATCCGGGCTGATCACTATTTACCAGGTAATAATCTTCATCGCCACTTGAATATGCTATCGGAATTGATTTACCCGGCTGAATCTTATAGGCTGTTTCAGGTGTGTTATTGGGCTCGCCGACATCCCGGGCTTCATGAAATCTCAGGGTAAATTGATAATGCGGACGGTTCCAACCGTTCTGACCGACCAGTTCGATATAATATTGACCCAGGATAAGATAAGAAG
>JAFCZY010000437.1 GCA_019314105.1 Deltaproteobacteria bacterium | reverse complement strand
TTACATGCCGTAAAAAAACCTGACGCTCATCAAAATAAATGCCACTGTATCATTTCCCTTATTTAATTAAAAATTGTTTTATTTCAACTAGTTATGAATTCGTAAATTTATTATCTTTTTTGGCATATCTTTTGCTTTATTATTTAGACAAGTTAAACTCAATGGAAACATCAAAGAAACCTAAACCCAAAGGAGACCCCAAAAAGACCGCTAATGGAGCATGTGTTGAAATAATCTAAAAACCATTGCGAAATTATTTCTTTCTCAATTTTATCCGTACCTAACTTATAACCTAAATTCAGAAAGGATTTTAAAAATGCTGTTTAAAACAATAAAAAAACAAGATTTTTTCGACTTCTATTTTCCAGATTTTCAATGTATCGGGCCTAAAAAAGTCGGAACAGATAACAACGGCAAACCCATTTATCAATTCCTGCCCTTTTCCTCTTTTGATGAAATTGATCTTGATTACGAAACAACCGAATACTCAGCCAAGACCTATTTCCTTCCCTATAAAGAGACCCTTTCTTCTTTTAATTTTCAAGACGATAACTGGACACAGAAAATTGAATATCGCACCCGACCCAGGGTTATCATCGGGTTGCGCTGGGCAGTTGCGCATGCTTTGGCGGCGTAAACCGGTTAAAAAATGAGTTTGATTTAAAATCTGCCATCTGTCATGTGGTATGGGGCAGTCCCTTTCAGCCCCCTGTCCTGCCGGGGGCCAGGGATTCTGGGGATGCCCCCCCGGGGTATTTTATTTCATCACTATAAATATGACAAAACCGGGCGAATAGAAATGACTGACAAAAAGCTAGAACTTTTATGCTCTATGCTGGTTCGATCCTATGATCCGTGTGTTTCCTGTTCAGTGCATTAGTATTAGAACTTACCATGAAAATATTTGTTGGCATTTGTTTTTTTTCCGTGTATAAAAAACAAGTGCAATAACGGCAAAGGATTCGAGCTGACAAAAGCACGTATCTTTAAATGCTTTTGCCATGATTTATATTATTCTTTATAGATATAAGGAGATTGTCAAATGAGTGCATTGGTCATTATGGTTGTTGCGTTTATAGGTTATATCCTGATGTATAACTTATATGGTAAATTCATCGGACAAAAAATTTTCAAGTTGTCCCAGGCCGCGACGGTTCCTTCCGTTGAACTGGAAGATGGCGTGGATTATGTGCCCACAAAAAAAGAAGTAATTTTCGGGCATCATTTTACATCCATTGCCGGAACCGGGCCCATTGTCGGACCCGCAGTCGCCATCATATGGGGATGGGTGCCCGCATTAATATGGGTATTTTTCGGAAGCATCTTTATGGGGGCTGTTCACGATTTCGGCGCATTGATTATCTCCATGAGAAACCAGGGGAAATCTATTGCCGATTATACGTCAAAATATATCAACGCCCGCACCCGATTTTTCTTTTTTTTAATTGTATTTTTAGAATTATGGATTGTGATAGCCATCTTCGGTCTGGTTATTGCCGTGGTATTTGCCATGTATCCGGCATCAGTCTTCCCGGTCTGGTGTGAGGTCGCCATTGCTATTTGGCTTGGATATGGGGTTTATAAACAGGGCAAAAGCATTATGACCTTGTCCATTATTGCCGTGATTGTGATGTATATCACGGTGTATATAGGCGTTTACATTCCCATTAAAATGCCGGCGATCGCAGGGATTCCGCCTACGGGTGTATGGACGATTATTCTCTTGATTTATGCATTTATTGCGTCTACGCTTCCAGTGACCACATTGCTCCAGCCCCGTGACTTTATCAACTCCCATCAATTGTTGATTGCCATGGTGCTATTGATCCTGGGGGTAATTCTTTCCGCTTTTGGCGGGAATCTTCACATCGTTGCTCCGGCCGTTCAGATGTCACCTGCCAAAGCGCCACCCATGTGGCCCTTTTTATTTATTACGATTGCCTGCGGTGCTATTTCAGGATTTCATTCCCTGGTATCCTCCGGGACATCGTCAAAACAGGTCAGGGATGAATCCGATTCTTTATTTGTCGGATATGGTTCCA
>JAFCZY010000094.1 GCA_019314105.1 Deltaproteobacteria bacterium | reverse complement strand
AGTATTAACCTTTAATCATTAAATCCGGACATAGAGTACCCGGAGTTTTAAAGCATTAAGTGAAAATTTCTATACAAGGATGCCTTGTTATGGATCCATTTTTGCGGTACCCTGCCGTAAGAGTTCATATTGGATACTATGGATAAAAACTTTAATAGGGTGGAGGCTGAATGGAACCCATTGTTTTTAAGAACAAGGTTGCTATTGTAACAGGCGCAGGGGAAGGGATTGGAAGAGAATATGCATTGGACCTTGCCAAAAGAGGGGCGGCTGTTGTGGTCAATGATATCGGCCATGGCCCGGATCAGTGCCGGACAGCAGACAGGGTTGTGGATGAAATAAAAAAAGCCGGTGGCCAGGCAGTTGCCAGTTTCGATTCTGTGGCCACCATGACAGGTGGTCAGCATATTGTTGACACAGCCATGGATCATTTCGGTAAGGTGGATATCCTGATTAATAATGCTGGGATATTGCGGGACCGGACATTTATGAAGATGACAGAACAAGAGTGGGATGATGTCATTGCCGTCCATTTGAAAGGCGCTTTTTGTGTCACCCAGCCGGCTGTAAAAATTATGAAAGAGAACGGGTACGGGCGAATTGTATTTACCGCCTCGTCTTCCGGCATGTATGGAAATTTTGGTCAGTCAAATTACGGGGCAGCAAAAATGGGGGTTATCGGCATTATGAACACCTTAAAACTGGAAACTGCCAGGTATAATATTAAAATCAATACAGTGGCGCCCAATGCCGCCACCGGCATGACCCAGGGGGTTTTTCCCGACGAGGTGGCCAAAAGAATCAAGCCGGAATTTAACACGCCTATTGTGGCCTTTCTGTGTTCTGAAGAAAACCGGGAATCCGGAATGATTTTTACCATGAGTGCCGGCTGGTTTGCCCGTTCAGCAATGGTTTCCGGCAAAGGCTGCTGCATTGGCGATACAAAAAGACCGATAAAGGCAGAAGAAATCAGGGATCAGTTTGATCAGATAAAAAACCTTGAGGAGGCGCTTCCCTATGAACAGTGCGGTGAGATTTACAGCCTGGGAAGACCGCTGACCGGCAGATAGGGGATAAACTGTGACGGACGGACTATGCATCTTTCAAAGACCTGCGATGCTCGCAGCTTAACAGCCGCCGTTATGCTTGAAAAGATCTAACGAATATTATTCTGATTCGCTTTCAAAGTATGTTAGTGACAAATAGAAATGTCCGGTTTTTAAACGCAATTTCTGATTCAATTTCACAATTTTTTTTCAATATGTTTTTATCATCTTAATTTTTCATAATTCGTCGAGACATAACATAATGTTTTTCCCAGTAGGGATCACTGAGATCAGACATCATGACACCTTTTGATGTAGACGCATGAATGAATTTATTGTTTCCTATATAAATCCCGACATGCCTTGGATAGGAGTGAGGCATAAAAGCAACTAAATCCCCTGGCTTTAATTGTGATTTGTCTATTTTTATTCCTGCAGCAAAAAACTGTTTCGTTGTCCTCGGAACATTTATGTTAAATAATTTTGTATACACGTAGTGCGCGAAACCTGAACAATCTATTCCTCTTTTACTGTTTCCTCCCATCTTATGAGGAGTTCCTTCCCATTCTTCAAATTCTTTCAGGATTACATTCTTAATAAAATTTTTGTCCGATTCTGTAGGCTTTGAAATAGTTTGTTTTTTATCATCAATAATTTTAAATTTATGCTGTTTTTGTGAGCAGCTAAAAAATATAGCTATTGAACTTAGTATTAATAAAATTTTAAATACGATCGCCATGTATGCTCACTATCGTCCAAAAACGGATTTTTAGCAAGGCTGAAAGAGTCTTGCGGGATACCCCAAGCCCTTTTGCTTTCGAGAAATATTTTTGCCCTTTCAAATCTTTTCGGAGACGTAACTTTACCAGGAAAGGAAATGCCCTCCTTGGGTTCCTAAAGATCTTTTGAAACAGTTAATTGTCAGTTTTCAGAATTTTTTCAGTATTTATAATTTGATTTTGGTTTTCATTCTGGTTCTGGCTTTGTTTTTGATTCATCTTCAGTACGTTACGGCTGGCTCCGAGGTTGTCCCCCATACCCCCGCCACCGCCTTTTCCTCCTCGAGCAAATGCTACGTTGCCGAAAGACACAAGCATTAGAAGCATTCCAATGATGATGAAATTTTTATAGAGCTGAAATATCCATCCAGCCCAATTTTGTATTAAATGGGATACCGGCCGCTAAAAGGTGATGATCTGGTAACCCTTTTCAATAAAGCTTCCCATGGAAGGATGGCCTGACATGTCGCCGATAAGGGGAATGCCTTGTTTTTCAATCTCTTTTTCAACTTTAAGCTTAATGGAGCATGCTTTGCAGGCGGCATGTAATATGCCAAGGCTTTTTGCTTTCCGGTAAAGGCTTGAAAGAAAATGCCCTGGTTTGCTCATCTCAGGAACGAGTGTAACGGCTTCGCCTTCTATGATAATTAATCCTTCCTGGCCGCGTTCATGCAGATCAATACCATTGAGAAGGACATGGACAAAGCACAGGGGATCACCCCGAAATGCAAAGAGCACTTTTTTTTGATTTTCCATTTTTTATACGCCTTAATTTATTAAAATTTGATAAATTTATTTGATTATCATATTTTCCGGTAGACGGACAGCCACAACATTCCCTGTAGCACAGACTTTATTATTTGCCAGTAATGTTGCATCGACCACCACTTTTTTTTCTTTTACCTCAATAACTTTACCACGGATTTCAAGTTCCACACCCAGAGGGGTCGGAGCAAGATAATTCACTTTTAAAGATGCAGTGACAAACCGGAGGGACGGTTCTGTGTCCATCTCCCTGCCCTGTGCCCGGTAGGTTGCAGCAGCAGCAGTGCCCACACAATGGCAGTCAATAAGAGATGCAATCAGGCCGCCATAAACAAATCCCGGAATGGCAATATGGTGTTCATTGGGAAGGAATTTAACCACACTTTCCTCTCCATCCCAATAGCTTTTTATCTGTAGCCCGTGCTCATTCAATCTGCCACATCCGTAGCAATGACTGAAATCATCTGAATAATAATCTTGAAATGCTTTTTGAGTCATCTTATATTTCTCCCAACGTTGTAATCGGTTTTCATTTAATAGTGCAAAGTTTTATTTTTTATCTGCCAGTTGGTTGTAAACATGAATATCCTGTTGCGGATAGGGAATACTGATGCCTTCGTCATCAAATGTAATTTTGATTTTTTCAGTTAAATCAAAATAAACATCCCAGTACTCAGATGTTTTCACCCAGGGCCTGACAACAAAGTTCACACTGCTGTCAGCAAGCTCGGAAACAGCAATTTTCGTTTTCGGTGTATCCAGAACCCTGCTTTCTTCTTTAATAATTTTATCTAAAATCGCCTTTGCTTTTTTAATATCATCGTCATAGCCGATACCGATTACAAGATCCACTCTTCGGGTATCATTGGCGGTTACATTAGTGATGACAGTGCTTGTAATATTTGAGTTGGGGACAATGACTCTCTGGTTATCCGGTGTGTTTAGTATGGTATTAAACAGGGTGATACTGATGACATTTCCGGATACACCGGCTGTACTGATAAAGTCTCCCACTCTGTAGGGATGGAAAAGGACCAACATGACACCTGAAGCAAAGTTGGACAGGGAATCTTTCAGAGCAAGGCCGATGGCAAGACCCGCTGCCCCGACAATCGTAAGAAAAGATGTGGTATTTATTCCCAGTTGCCCTGCAGCTGCAATAATGACAACGATCATCAGGGTATAATAAGTAATACTTTCAAGGAATTTAGTCAGGGTAATATCTACTTTGTTTTTTTCAAGAACCCGGGTAATCAGATTCGTAAGTTTTCCGGTTATCCATTTCCCGATTATAAAAATAAGAATGGCGGCAATCAATTTTATTGAGTATGTGGTTGCCCAATAGATTAGCGTTTCAGTAATTTTTTCAATACCCACGTTTATTCCTTTCATTCATATAAAGTGGAAAAGTCTTTGACCGTCTGAGGGTTTTTACTCAAACATAGATGATTCACCCTGCAAGTCAAGCAAAAAAAGAGATGACCGCAAGGCGCTGTCTCTGATTAATTTATTTAGTCCTCTACAGAAAATAGATTGACAACAAAAGGAAAAATTTGGTTTGATAGGCAAAATTTAAAAAGAGGACGGTTTAATGGATCAAATAGCCCGAAAAGTAAAACAATGGATTGATGAAAAAAAAGACCCCAGAAGTGCCCATTGGCAGGCAGGCCTTGAGGCTATTATGGAGAGATTTTTTGCTGATATAGAGCCGGGAAGACTTATCCCGGTCTATCCTCTGGAAGAAAAAGACCTGTCGGTATTTAAAAAGGTTCTGGAACAGCTTGATCTGAGTCCCGGTCTTTTAGCCGCCTTTTTACCCCCCTTTGTTGCTGATGCCATTGTCCCGCCGGATTCGGCTGGAGAACTGGTGCGGATTGAAAAGGGAAAGCCGTCCTATAAAATTATAATCCTGAGGCCGGGTAAAGAAGATCGAATGATCTGTATAGAGTGTTCTGAATATGCCAGCAGACCCGGCGCAGATATTTTTCAGTCCGGTGCCCTGTTGGGAAGTTTTGATTATGACACTCATGATGCCTGTATTTCTGAATTGCCCAAAATTACCCGGGCCCATATCTGGGAGAAAAACAAGTGGGAGCGCAAAGATTATATTTCCTATACTATGAATTGGTTTGAAAAGACGGAATACCTTGGCAAGGCAGGTGTGCCGGTCAATGAAAATTATTCTTTTTTACATAGCCCCACAGTGATCAAAAGCAATAGGATTGATGCGTTATTTCTGCTGATATATGAGGGATTGCACAAACGGTTTCAAGATTCTGAAGATTTGTATAAAGAGTTGAAAGCAATAGGGGTAAAAGCTGAAAGTAAAGAAATGCGGCTGTCAGCCTATAATACCCTCGCACAAAATCATATACTTGATTTACTGAATGTTGTGAAAGAACTGGAACTTATCGATTTTACAAGTTTTACCAATACGGAAAACGAGGGGTTTAAAAACGAATTTGCCAGAACAGCCCGGGAACTGGTTGCAGACCTGGATGCTGAATATACAAGGCAATGACCGGCAGTCTGTAGAAAATAATCAGGTTCGGGTGTTAGAAGATGGCCTCATTATTTAATGTTCTTTCTTTAACATGATGGGATACCGACGAGATAAACTCATCCATGGAAAGTCCCATCCTGACCTTTCCGTCAAGGGTTCTGACAGAAAGAGTTTCACTCCCTTTTTCTTTATCTCCAATGGTGATGATCATAGGGATATAGTTTAACTGAGCATCCCTGATTTTCTTTTTCAGGGTTTCATTTCTTTTGTCCACCTCGCATCTGATTTTACAGGTTTCAAGCTCTGATTTGATCTGTTCGGCATAAGCGGCCAGATCCTGGTTGATGGGAAGCAGGATGGCCTGAACCGGCGCCAGCCACAACGGGAATTTGCCGGCAAAATGTTCCACAAGGATGCCGAAAAATCTTTCCAGAGACCCATAAATAGTGCGGTGGACCATGATGGGGCGGTGCTTTTCATTGTCACGGCCTTTATAAGTCAGGTCAAATCTTTCCGGCAAAGCCATATCCAGTTGGATTGTTCCGCATTGCCAGGTTCTGCCTAATGCATCTTTGATGTGGAGATCGATCTTAGGCCCGTAAAATGCACCATCCCCTTCATTAATAACATATCCTTGACCATAGAGTTCCAAGGCAGTTTTAAGACCGTTTGTCGCTTCTTCCCATTGTTCGTCTGATCCGATTGATTTTTGGGGTCGGGTGGAGAGTTCCAGATTAAAATTCAGGCCAAATTTGCTATAGATTCTCTGGGATAATTTCAGTACGCCAAGGACTTCATTTTCGATTTGATCCGGTGTCATGAAAATATGGGCATCATCCTGATGAAAGGCGCGAACCCTGAAAAGACCTGAAAGTGCTCCGGAAAATTCGTGTCTGTGAACCAGGCCGACTTCACCGGCTCTTATGGGAAGGTCCCTGTAGGAGTAAGCCTTTGTTTTGTAAATCAGCATGCCGCCGGGGCAGTTCATGGGTTTTATGGCATACTCTTCATCATCAATCACGGACGTATACATATTTTCACGGTAATTTTCCCAGTGACCGCTTTGTTCCCAGAGTTTTTTATTGAGCATGACAGGGGTTTTGGTTTCCACGTAACCGGCAGCTCTGTGTTCGTCACGCCAGTATTCGAGGAGGGCATTCCATACTTCAACGCCTTTTGCATGGAAAAAAGGCATGCCAGGGGCTTCGTCATGAAAGGAGTAAAGATCCAGTTTGGTGCCGAGTTTTCGGTGATCTCGTTTTTTGGCTTCCTCAATCAGGTGGATATATTTGTTAAGCTTTTTTTTATCAAAAAACGAGATGCCGTAAAGTCGCTGGAGTTGTTCCCTTGTCTGGTCCGCTCTCCAATAGGCACCGGATATTTTTAACAGCTTGAACCCTTTAATCATGCCGGTATGGGGAATGTGGGGCCCTCGGCAAAGATCAATAAATTTACCGTTCTGATAAAGGGATATGTCTTCGGCTCCGTCAAGTTCATTGATGAGTTCACATTTAAACGGGTTGTCCTTGAATACTTCAAGGGCTTCCTTTTTTGAAACCACTTTTCGTTCAAACGTATTTTTGGCCTTGATGATTTTTTTCATTTCCGCTTCAATGGCACCAAAATCATCTTTTGAGATGGGGTTCATATCAATGTCATAATAAAATCCGTCTTCCACTACAGGGCCGATGGTCAGCTTTGCATCCTTATAAATATTTAACACGGCTTCCGCCATGACATGGGCAGAAGAATGTCTTAAGATATCAAGCCCTTCTTCATCTTTGGCAGTTATAAAACTGATGGCAGTATCTTTTTCGATGAGCCCGCTTAAATCCAAAAGCCGATCATCAATTTTCATTGCCACACAGTTTCTGGCAAATCCGTCTGAAATACTTTTGGCAA
>JAFCZY010000093.1 GCA_019314105.1 Deltaproteobacteria bacterium | reverse complement strand
GACCGTAGATTCTCAAAATGGTATTGTTCGGATCTTGAAAATTGGATGTCAGGGAAATATAAAACACTGGTTGTGACCGCTGAGAAAAAATATAAATTATAGAACGGGTTTCAAGCATCATGGGAAAAGAAAGAAAGGCAAAGCAGAGAAGACTGCAGATATTTTTGGGCGTCGGCCTTATATTTTTTGCTTTTTTAATAGAAATGGTGGCGGTGCATCCATCCGGCATCTATTCCTATACCCGAAAAGGATATAAAGAGTTCAAAATTGGCCTTTCAAAAGAAGCCGTGTTAAAAAAGATCAATAGACGAAAAACCATCAGGACCATCAGGGTGTGTGAATCCGATAAGATCTTTGAGTTGAGATCAAGAAAACTTTTTGAAATGGGACAAGATCTGGTGGTATCAGATTTTTGGATTTGCCATGATAGAACAGGCAAGGATTTTTTATTTTTATTTAAAGATGGCGCTCTTGAAAAGATATTGCTTCAAAGATTGCGATTCGGGAAAAAAGGCGGGTCTATTCTTTTTTCACAGTGTAATCCTGAAATTTTAAAAGATATTGACAACTATCTGAGTACTCGGGAAACCCTGAAGGTATTTCATGATACAGATTCAGGAGAAAAAAACTAAGAATACAGAGCATTGGATATGCCAGAATAAAGTTGATCCTGATTTTGGTATAGTGTATAAACAGCCATTTGTGCTCAATGAGATACTATTTTTAATATCAGGATCTTATCAGATCTGAAAGGGACGTTTAACGCATGAGCAGGATAATTGATACGGCAAAAATCCGGATAGGGGTTATTGGTGCGGGTGCATGGGGAACTGCCCTTGCCAAATTGCTTGCAGATAAAGGATTTGTTCTGGATCTCTGGGCGTTTGAGCAGGAAGTAAAAGAACAGATTGAAACGGATAGAGAAAACAAGATTTTTCTTCCCAATATAATATTGCCGGATAATATTATGCCAACCCATGATCTTGGCATCGCGGTAAAAGAAAAAGATTTGGTGCTGGTTGTGGTTCCATCCCACTGCATGAGGGATGTGGCAGAACAGATGAAAAATTACATCAGTCCTGAAACCATCGTTGTGACAGCATCCAAGGGGATTGAGAATAAAACACATATGACCATGACCCAGATTCTTGCCGAAAAAATTGATTTTCTTCCCAAAGAAAATATTGCGGTGATTTCAGGCCCAAGCTTTGCCAAAGAAGTCGCTAACAAAGTGCCAACAGTTGTTGCCGTCGCATCAATCAGCCGGGATATAGCAGAATTTGTCCAGAAAATATTTTCCTGTTCAACCTTCAGGGTGTATGTCAATGATGACCCTGTCGGCACTCAGATCGGTGGTGCCATGAAAAATGTACTGGCCATTGCCGCCGGTATTTGTGATGGTATGAACATGGGCCTTAATTCAAGGGCTGCGCTGATTACCCGGGGGCTTACCGAGATGAACCGGCTGGGAACAAAATTGGGGGCTGACCCTTTGACCCTGGCGGGGCTGGCAGGCGTCGGAGACCTGTTATTGACCTGTACGGGTGATTTAAGCCGTAACTATACAGTGGGAAAGCAGATCGGCAAAGGCAAAAAACTGGATGAGATCATTTCCGAAATGAGAATGGTTGCTGAAGGGGTTAAAACAACGAAATCCGTGTACAACCTGTCAAAAAAGCTGGGAGTTGACCTCCCCATTTGTAATGAAGTCTATTTTGTTCTTTTCGAAGATCTTCCTGTCAAAGAGTCAGTTGAACGCTTAATGAATCGTTCCTTAAAACATGAACTGGACGGGGTCAGCGGCGTCAGTTCTTAATAATCACAGATGGACGGGTCAACGCTTTTGGGTACGCCTTCATGGGGTGTCCATTTGTTTGGGCTATAGGTATCTTTCCCTCTCATATTTTTAAGAATCTCAATACTGGTTTTATAACCTTTATACATTCTGCACATATCCATGGACATGCCGCATATCAATGCAACGGCCTGGGCAAGCGTGATATCGTTAAAGGAAAATTCCCAGGGACTATCGGTATAAACACGAAGTGCGCCAATAATTTTATTATGGCTGATAATGGGAACGCCCAACAAGGACGAGATGCCTTCTTTTTTGGCCTCTTGAGGATATTCAATTCTAGGGTCATCCATTACATCATAAATGGCAATGGGGATGGCGTCTTTTGCCTCCCTGATGGTCTGCATGAAATGAATCGGGCCTTTTTCCAGATAGTTATCGCTTAAACCGAATGATGCAACAAGGCCCAGTTCTCGGGTTTCTCTGTTAACCAAGAATATTGCACAGCCTTTTGCGTTAAATGCAGTTTTAACACTTTCTGCTGTAAGCAAGGCCACTTCTTCCGGATCCCTGCACTGAGAAATTGCAGTGGTTAACCGGATAATCGTGTCATAATACAGGGTATGATTTTCCATAATTGCCTCCCTCCCTTTGAGTTATAAAATAGCACCTTGGTGCCGGGTAAACAAAAAAATCAGGATGGACAAGAGATATAGAAATAAAAGAGTAGAACTATCAGTTGATTACATTCAATATATACGAATTATGAATATTCGTCAAAGGCTTTTAAATTTTTGTGTTTTTAAAATTTCATTGCAGGCTTGTGCTGCCCCTCCCTGATGGGATGCGATATATTCTCGAGCCAGTTGTTTGTGACTTGACCTGTTAACAGGGTTTTTGAGGGATTTAAGGATTGTTTGAGCAACCGTTTCCCAATTTTGTTTTTTAATGATGATTCCTTTTTTAAAAATATCATCTGTTACCCAGGCAAAATCATCATAATAAGGGCCTGTAACAGTGACAGCGCCTTCAATGGCCGGTTCAATGAAGTTCTGCCCGCCCACTGGTTTCAGACTGCCACCGACAAAGACAACCGAAGCAAATCCATAGGCAGTTTTAAGTTCTCCAAATACATCCCATAAAATGATTCCCGGTTGGGTCAGGGGAGATGTTATTTCAGATCTTAAGTAAACGGTTAATTTTTGGGTAGTCAAGTATTTTTTCCAGGCATTGATTCTGTGCATGTGTCTGGGAAAAATGGCCACCACCTGTTCCGGGAATGCCGTTAAAATTTTTTTTAATATAAGGAGGGTCTCTTTTTCTTCCTGTTTCCTGACAGATGCCAGAAGGGTCAATGGCAGGGTTTGGGGGAGAATTCTTGTTAGGTGTTCCAGCGTATTGGAATCTGGAATGTCCGTTTCAATGGATTCAAATTTGATATTCGGCATAGTGGTAATGGTTGTTTTTTCAAAAATCTGTTGGTATCTTTGGGCATCCTGTTGAGACGTGGCAAGGATAAAATCCGGTGCCAGGTGTTTCCATAAAAATTTTGTTTTCAGATAACGGGTAAAACTTTTTTGGGAAAGCCGTGCATTTATGATAAAGACTTTGGTCTGATTCTTTTTCAAATAATAAAGCAGCGCCGGCCAGATTTCTGTTTCCAGGAGTACCATGATATGCGGATTGATAATTTTTACCGCCTCTTTAATGGTGGTCGGCATATCAAAGGGAAACCATTCTATTTTAAGATGAATCAATTTGCTGAGATGGGTTTCGGTTAATCTGGTTTTTAAAATGTCAATTCCCTGGGAGGTTGTGGCGGTAACCAGGATTTTTGTTTTTGTTTCCGGTTGAAGTGTTTTGAGAAGTGTGACAGCAAGATACGCTTCTCCTGCAGACGCCGCCTGAATCCATATATCCGCTTTTGTGTGGTGGAATGAAGTGATGCGTTTTTGAAATTCTGATGTCAGCCGGTTATTTTTCTTAAGGAAAGGAAGACTCATCTTCCAGAGCATATTGTAAAGTTTGAAAAAATTGAGTATAAAGGCATTCTTTGTCATGGGGACATATGCTCTCATTTTTTTTAAATATTGACAATACCTCTTGGTATAATAAATTAAGGTTTATGGAAAAGAAAAACCCGAAATTATCCAGTTTGCGCCGTAAAAAGATCATCTCCCTGGTTTCTGAATATTGGCCAAAACTTTTGCTGGCCGCTTTCTGCATGGTTGTTGTCGCCGGTGCAAACGGCGCTATGGCCTTGATGGTCAAGCCGGTCATGGATGATATTTTTATCAATCAGAACAAGGATATGTTGTTATTAATTCCCGGTATTGCCATCCTTATTTTTTTCTTAAAAGGCGCGGGTTCGTATGGATCTGAATATTTGATGAATTATATCGGGGAAAAGATTATCCGGTTTTTCAGAGAATCTTTGTATGAAAAGATTACCGATCTTCCCATCTCCTTTATTCACAAAGAAAAAACAGGGGCATTAATGTCCCGTATCACAAATGATGTAAACATTGTCAAAGGCATGGTTTCAACGGCAGTCATTAATGTGTTCAGAGATTCTTTTTCTGTGATTGCATTTTTGTTTGTTATTTTTTATCGGGACTGGCAACTGGCATTGGGTGCCTTTGTTGTTCTGCCACTGGCATTTTATCCCATTGTTCTGTTTGGTCGGCGGGTCAGGAAATTTTCCACCGGGACCCAGGAGACCATGGCGGATTTGAATTCATTTTTGCATGAAACCTTTGCCGGCAGTAAAATTATTAAGATTTTTAATCTACAGAAGTTTGAAAAAGAACGATTCAAAGAAAAAACAAAAATACTTTTCAGGCTTGAAATGAAAAAAGTGGTTGCCAGGGCACTCTCTTCTCCGATTATGGAATTTTTAGGCGGGCTTGGCATTGCTTTTATTATCTGGTTTGGCGGGATGCGAGTCATTAACGGGACATCAACACCCGGCACTTTTTTCTCGTTTCTGACGGCTGTGATGATGCTGTATGACCCGGTAAAAAAATTGTCCGGGTTGAATAATACGATCCAGGAAGGCGTGGCCGCCGCCACACGAGTCTTTGATGTCCTGGAAGAAGAATCTTCTATTGTTGAAAAAGAAAATCCTGAAATCCTTGAAGGCAGGACCTTTGATATTGAATTTGATCACGTCAGTTTTTCCTATAATGAAAACGAGGCGCCGGCATTGAATCATATTAATTTAAAAGTGGCACCCGGTGAAGTCCTGGCCCTTGTGGGAATGAGCGGGGGAGGGAAAACAAGCTTAGTGAATCTTGTGCCCCGGTTGTATGATGTTACGGAAGGCGCTGTGCGGGTTGGCGGAAAAAATATCAAAGAATTTTCAATAAAATCCTTGCGGGATCATATTTCCATTGTGACCCAGGAACCGATCCTTTTTAATGAATCGGTAAAGGAAAATATTCGATACGGCAAAATGGATGCCACGGATCTTGAAATAGAAAATGCAGCGAAGGCAGCTTATGCCTATGATTTTATACAAGGCTTTCCCAAAGGATTTGATACCATTATTGGTGAGCTGGGTTCCAGACTTTCCGGTGGAGAAAAACAGCGGCTTTGTATTGCAAGGGCGTTGATCAAGGATGCACCGATTCTTATTCTGGATGAAGCAACCTCTGCACTGGATTCACAAGCTGAAAGAGTGGTGCAAAAAGCCCTGGAAAACCTGATGAAAGGCAGAACCTCTTTTGTGATCGCCCACAGGCTGTCCACAATTGGGTATGCTTCAAGAATTATTTTGTTGAAAAACGGGGTTATAAAAGAAGAAGGAACCCATGATGAGCTGATGGCGCTGAAAGGAGAATATTTTAAACTTCAGAGCTTGCAGGCGGTTAAAGAATCGAATAATTAAAGGAGAAAACAATGGCAGTTTCCAAAGAATTATTGGAAATACTGGTTTGCCCTAAATGTAAGGGCGAGATTCATCTGAATGCAGAAAAAGACGGCCTGATCTGTGATACGTGTTCTCTTTTGTATGAAATAAAAGAGGATATTCCTATTATGCTGATGGATGAGGCAAAGCCGATTTAACCGATGAGTCTTCCCAAAAATCCGGATCCGGCAAAGCTGGTGGTTAGTTGTTTCATGAACGATAAGGCATGCCTTGAAACGGTTTTCCCCCTGCTGGAAGATGTTTGTGGTCCTGTGGATATGATCAGCCAATGGCTTGATTTCGATTATACCGACTATTATTACAAAGAGATGGGGGCGCCGTTGTTTCGAAAGGTGTTCGCATTTAAAAATCTGATTGCCCAGGATGCACTTGCCCGGATCAAAGAGAGAACCAATGAAATTGAAAGCCGGTTTGAAATTTCAGGAAAGCGGGTCGTTAATATTGATCCGGGATATCTTGTCTCTTCCCGGTTTATTTTGGCGACAGGAAAGGAATATTCCCATAGAATTTATATTGGCCATAAAATTTATGCAGACCTGACATTAATATATTCAAAAAAAGAGGGCTTTAAGACTCTGGAGTGGACATATCCGGATTATGCGTCACAAAGTATGCTCTCATTTTTATCAAAAATCAGAGATAAATATCTTTTGGATTTAAAGGCAAGTAAAGGAAAAAAATGATTAAAAGTATGACCGCTTTTTCGCGGGCCTCAAAAACTTACGAGACTATCACAGCCGATGTTACCATGCGTTCCTATAATTCACGGCATCTTGATATAGCGTTTTATTGCCCGGAATCCTGCCAGGCATTTGAAGAGGATATTAAAAAGAATATTGCTAAAACCCATGGACGGGGAAGAATTGAGATCAGACTGTCGATTCAGGATGATGCAAAAGATCTGGAACAATTTGAAGTGGATGAAGCCAAGGCAGTTTCTTATTTTCAGGCATTAAAAAAAATAAAAGACATGTTAAATTTGTCGACAGATATTACCATGGAAAATATATTGTCTGCCAGAAATGTGATTGTGCCTTCCAAAAAGGAGCAGAACTCGGGAAACTTGTGGAAGGTAATAGAGCTGGCTATCGGGACTGCCAGTACCCAGCTGGATCTTATGCGAAGAGAGGAAGGGAAAAATCTTCTTTCAGATTTAACTGCAAGGATTGATTATATTGAAGACAGTTTGAAGCAGATTGAAACAGATGCCGCTAAAATTCCATTAATTTATAAACAACGGCTGATGGAAAGAATATCACATCTTACTGCTGA
>JAFCZY010000436.1 GCA_019314105.1 Deltaproteobacteria bacterium | reverse complement strand
TCCATGATGTCATTATGGACCTCAACCCGGACACCGACCTCTATCCCTCTATGGCTCAGATTGATGCCATGTTTATGGGCAATTGAGGCCATCCAGTTTGCCCCGATTCTTCCGGGTGCAAGAATAACATAGGGTGCCTTGTATTTAGCTTTGTCCGTTATAACTCCCCGGATATGGCCGTCTTTTACAATGATATCAATGACATCTTCTTCAGTTTTTATTTCAAGGCATTTTGACTGGATATACGCTGCCACTCCAGCAATATGACCTGGCAGCCGATCCGAGCCCAAATGCTTTTGCTTGATCAGTAAAAGATCAATGCCAAATCGTTTGGCCTCTTTTCGGATTTGTTTTGCCGCTTCCATATCGGTGGGATAGACTGGGCCATCCATTTTGAATTTTGTAAAGATTTTTTCTGTTTCATCAATGAGGTTTTGCGCGTCGCTCAATGGCATAAACTGGGTCAAATCTGTTTTCCCAAGCCGGGGAATGAAGTTGAGTTTACCATCAGAATAAAGACCTGCCCCGCCCACTCCGGACAGAATGTTGCAGGGGTCACACTGAAAACATTTTTGAAGATTATGGTTTGGACATTTCCTTTTTAAAGGGCTCTTGCCTTTTTCGATCATCAATACATTCAGACTGGAATGTTCTTTTAACTGATAGGCCGCAAAAAGCCCGGCAGGTCCACCGCCCACGATGATTACATCATACTTCATACATCACCTGAATATTTAAAATTAGAATCAATCTTTAATAAACCGGTTTGATAAGAAAAGGCAAGTCCTCTTTTTATCTCAAATACTTGTAAAGAAATCTGTATATTGGTATAGGTTGTGTTCTGGTGGTGAACCGGTAATGTGAGCGGAAGGAAATCAAAATTTTTCCCTTGCCGGAAAATCTTTAATTATTTGGAAGTATGGGATTTACAAATTGGGTAATAAAAATAACGGTAAATTTATCGTTTTTGAAGGAATTGACGGGTCCGGGAAAAGTACTCAGATAAAACAGATATCAAAGCGGCTTAAAGCTATTGATTATAAAGTCTATTCGACATTTGAACCTACTGACGGACCGATCGGTTCTTTAATCCGGCAGATGCTTTCAGGGAAAATTTCGACTGATCAAAGAACCATTGCTTCTCTTTTTGCAGCGGACAGGACAGATCATCTGGTGAATAAAGTGAGTGGCATCCGCCATAAAATTGATCAGGGTGAGATTATATTATGTGACCGGTATTATTTTTCATCGTATGCGTATCATGCTCAGTATATTGATATGGAATGGGTGATTCATGCAAATTCTCTTAACGCAGAGATATTAAGGCCGGATGTGACCATTTTTATTGATGTTGACCCGGATATTTGTCTTGAAAGAATAAAAAACAGCCGCAGCAATTTTGAAATGTATGAGAAACTAGATGTCATGAAAAAGGTCAGAGCCAACTACTTTAAAGCCTTTGATGCATTAAAGGGTCTTGAGACAATTGCCATCATTAATGGAAACAGCACCGTGGAAATAGTTGAAGATGCGATTTTGCATGAAGTCAGAAAGATTATTAAAATTAGCTAAAGGCAAACAACAGGTATGAGAGCGAAAAGCCGGAAAAAAGTTTGTGTCATAGATGGTCAGGGAGGGGGAATCGGGTCCACAATTATTAAAAAACTCAAAGAACGGTTTGAAGAGAGAATAGAAGTTCTGGCTCTTGGAACCAACGCCATTGCTACAGCTCAGATGCTAAAGGCAAAGGCAAACAAAGGAGCTTCCGGCACCAATGCAATTGTTCAGACGGTACAAAAGGCGAATGTTATTATCGGGCCTGTGGGGATTATTATGCCCCATGCAATGATGGGGGAAGTGACCCCCCTGATGGCAGAAGCTATATGTTCTGCCGATGCAAAAAAAATTCTTCTGCCGCTGACCCAGGAAAACCTGGAAATTGTTGGGGTGAGCAGTCTGCCCCTGCCTCAACTGGTAGATGAACTATTGGATAAACATTTATTTTTTTTATAATATACGAGGAGTGAAAGTGTGATGTGCGAAGCA
>JAFCZY010000092.1 GCA_019314105.1 Deltaproteobacteria bacterium | reverse complement strand
ATATCCTTGACCAGGGAAAGGGCAAAAAGACATTGGTATTCAAGTATAAACGTCGTAAAGGCTATAGAAAAATGAGAGGCCATAGACAGGATTATACTGAAATTAAAATAGAATCCATTACGGTTTAGATACCAAATTTAAATATTAGGGGGAAATCTAATGTCACATAAAAAAGCAGCCGGTAGCACAAAAAACGGTCGCGACTCTAATGCACAACGGCGCGGCGTTAAAAAATTTGGTGGGGAAAGCGTTCTGGCAGGAAATATTCTGGTAAGACAGGTGGGTACCAAAATCCACCCCGGAAATAATGTTGGCCTGGGCAAAGACTATACTCTTTTTGCCAAAATTGACGGTGTTGTGGTCTATGAAAGAAAAGACCGCAGCAGAAAAAAAGTCAGCGTTTATGAAGCGTGAAATTTGTAGATGAAGCAATTATCACTGTCACGTCCGGTGATGGCGGCCGCGGATGCACAAGCTTCCGACGGGAACGTTACATTGAAAGAGGGGGGCCTGATGGTGGTGATGGCGGTGATGGCGGCGATGTCATTCTAAAAATTGATCGGAATAAACGAACCTTATACGATTATCGCCGTCAAAAATTGCTCAAGGCCAAAAACGGTCAACCCGGCCAGGGAAAACAAAAACATGGTAAAAACGGGGCTCACTGTATCATTGCCCTTCCTCCGGGAACCATTGTTTCCAATATAGATACCAACGAAATCATTATCGATCTGACCGACACCGAGGATGAATATATTATTGCCCGGGGCGGTATGGGCGGACGAGGCAACAAACGCTTTGCCAGCTCTACTAACCGTGCTCCCAGACATTCTCAACCCGGTATTCCCGGCATTGAACTAAAGCTGAAACTGGAATTAAAGCTTCTTGCCGATGTCGGACTTGTCGGTTTGCCCAATGCGGGAAAATCGACGCTTATCAGCCGCATATCTGCAGCCCGCCCGAAAATAGCCGATTATCCTTTTACAACGCTGACTCCGATCCTTGGAATGGTAGAACCTCCTTTTGGAGACCCCTTTGCCGTGGCCGATATCCCGGGCTTGATTGAGGGCGCTCATGAAGGGACCGGACTGGGTATCAGTTTTTTAAAACATATTGAAAGAACCGGCATCCTGGTTCATCTGATTGATTCCTTTGAAATAGATCCTGCATCCCCTCTTAAATCTTTTCATTTGATAAACAATGAATTGTCTAAATACAGTCAACTGCTGGCAAAAAAAACTCAACTTGTCGTACTGAATAAAATTGACCTGCCGGACACGCAGGAAAAAATTGAAGCATTTAAAAACGCTTTAAAAAACATCCAGGTGTTGACTCTTTCAGCGGCAACAGGTAAAGGGGTAAAAGAATTTATTAAACTTTTATCTTCTGAGCTTATAAAGAGTAAAAAATGAATGCCGGACTTTTTGGCGGAACGTTTAATCCTTTTCACAATGGCCACATTCGTATTATTCAGCACGTTAAAAAAAAGTGCGGGTTGGGAAAAATATTTTTAATTCCGTCTGCGAAACCGCCCCATAAACCTAATCTCAACCTTGCCCCGGCCAAAGACAGATTCGAAATGGTAAAAGTAAGCTTAAAAAATCATAAAAATTTACTGGTATCTGACAAAGAATTAATAAGAAAAGGGCCTTCCTTTACCATTGACACTATCACTGAATTTAAAGAAGAATATGGCAGAGAAACCCTTTTTTTCCTTTTAATGGGATCGGATGCGTTTTTAGATATCACTACCTGGAAACACAAGGATAAAATTTTTGACGCGATTCAAATCATTATCATGTTAAGGGGGCAATGGAAAAATTACACTGCCATTGCTTCTTTTATTGACGAAAATATATCAAAGGGATACATTTTTAATGAACAGCGCCATACGTTTTCCCATGAAAAAAAACAGGACATCATAATTTGCAAGGTACCCAAAATAGATATTTCATCCACCCTGATCCGGGAACGGGTAAAAAACAACAAATCCATAAAGGGTCTTGTCCCTGCTAAAGTTGAAGAAATAATTAAAAAAAAGGAACTCTATAAATGAAAAAATACCTGATCCCCGCCTTTGAGAGAAAAACAAAATCAATTACCGCTATTGATGTAAGACACCACACTTCTTATACTGACACCCTTATTATTATTGAGGCTAACTCTCACCGCCAGGTAACTTCCATTGCTGAACATTTAATTAAAAGTTTAAAAAAACAAAAAACAAAAAACATTGGTGTGGAAGGCGTAAAAGAAGGCGAATGGGCATTATTGGATTACGGAGACGTTATCATCCATATTTTTAAATCCGATATAAAATCCTTTTATGATCTTGAAGGACTGTGGGCGGATGCCCCAAGAATTGATCTTTCAGAATTTGAAGCGGCTTACTCATCCGAAGAAACCAATGATGACTTCTAAACCGAATCCCGTTAATATATTGATGATTCTTGACGGCTGGGGGATCAACACTGAAAAAAAAGGGAATGCATTTGCCTTAGCCGACACACCTTTTCTGGATTCTCTGTTAAAAAACTTTCCTAGCTGCAAGCTTTTGTGCTCAGGCAGTTCGGTCGGCCTTCCTGATGAAACCATGGGTAACTCAGAAGTCGGTCACATGAATATCGGTGCGGGCCGGAAAGTATTGCAGAATCTTGTAAGAATCAACACTGCCATTAAGGACAACTCTTTTTTTAAAACCCCTGCACTTCTGGATATCATGACGCGGGTTTCAAAATCAGGAAAAAACCTCCATCTCATGGGCCTCTTGTCCGATGGTGGCGTTCACAGTCACATCTCCCACCTGTTTGCCCTCATTGACATGGCCAGACAAAATGGTGTTAAACATCTTTTTATTCACCCGATTCTTGATGGCCGGGACACCTCACCTTCCAGCGGTATCACCTACATAAAGCAATTGCAGGACTATCTGGATATTCATCAATATGGTAAAATTGCTACTATTGTCGGCCGTTACTGGGCCATGGATCGGGATACCCGGTGGGACCGGGTTGAAAAAGCGTACACCCTTTTTACTACCGGCGCCGGTATCATCGAACAAGACCCTCTTAAAGCCGTACAAACCGCCTATGATTCAGGTCAGACCGATGAGTTTATCAACCCCATTTTCCTTGGAAATAATCATCCGGTACAAGGGGGTCCAAACGGCACCATTAACGACGGAGACGGTATTGTCTTCTTTAATTTCAGAGCGGATCGGGCAAAAGAAATTACACGGGCATTTACAGAACCCGAATTTAATGAATTTACTCCCCAAAGAAGAATAGCACTTGCAGGCTTTGTCTGCATGACACAATATGATGAAACCTTTGATCTGCCGGTGGCATTTGCTCCCCAGCACCTGAATCATATTCTCGGAGAAATTTTGAGTCAACACCATATTCCCCAGCTTCGCATCGCTGAAACTGAAAAATATGCCCACGTCACCTATTTTTTTAATGGCGGCGATGAAACGGTTTTTGACGGAGAAGAAAGAATATTGATCCCTTCGCCCAGGGATGTCGCCACCTATGATGAAAAGCCCCAAATGAGCGCCTTTGAATTGACTGAAACCGCCTGTAAAGAAATCCGATCAGGTAAATTTGAATTTGTCATCCTCAATTTTGCCAATATGGATATGGTGGGACACACCGGAATTCTGGACGCTGCCATCAAAGGATGCGAAGCCGTGGATCAATGTGTACAAAAAGTGGTTGGGGCAATCTGGGAAACCAAGGGGGTTGCATTGGTGACAGCGGATCATGGAAATTCAGAACAGATGATGGCAGAGGATGGTTCTCCTCACACAGCCCACACCTTAAACCCTGTCAGACTGATCCTCGCAGGGAATCAGTTTAAAAATATAACAATAAAAGACGGCATTCTGGGTGATATCGCACCCACCATTCTGAAAATATTAGATATAAAACAACCTTCTGAAATGACAGGAACATCTTTAATATGAACTTTGATTATATTATCACCGATTATATTACCGGAAAAGCCGTAAGGAACGTAGGTCCTGAGGCCAGCAGACAGACATTTGAAAAATTTCTGGTGGAGGAAAAAGGCTATGACAAAAAGGACATCCAGGTGGATGAAGAACTCATTGTCCAGTTTAAAGGAGAGGACTATGTTTCAGCCATTGACCTGATTGTATATTGCAAAGACAAGGCCTTGATGGCCATTACCTGTGTGGCCGGTTCCATCGGTTCCTATGAAAGAGAGATTCTATCCGGGGCCAGGCTGATTTACGACTATCAAATCCCCTTTGCCGTTTCAACGGATGCAAGGGATGCCATGATATTGGATACGCTTTCCGGGAAATACGCAGGACAGGGGCTTGATGCGATTCCATCAAAAGAAAAGGCACTTGAACTGGTTCAGTCCCTTAAATTTATACCCCTTGATGAAAACAGAAAGGAGCGGGAAATGATTATTTACCGCTCCTTTAACCTGGAAAAAATTAATATTTAATTACGGCTGTCAAGCCCTGGACACCTCTTTATTACAATACTTACAAATCTTGGCTCGTTTTTTAATAATCTCAGCACAAAAAGGACATTCACGGGTATAATGTCTTTCATGAAGCTGCTCTATGGCTTTTTTCACCCCATCCTGCAGGACAGGGGTGGGAAACTTATGATTGATCAAATGCTCTGCTGCATCTGCATCACCGAGTTCTCCAACCATTTGGGCTGCCTTAAGCCGTGCTTTGGGCGGAATTTTGGAATCAAGGCAGATTTTTAAAATTTCATCCCAATCTTTTGATATATAATAATCAGTCAAAATAGAAAAAGTTTGTTTCATCAATTCTTTTTTTGCTTCTTCCCGGATCAGGAATTCATCATCCAGTTTTCCCCCCGTGGCTCCTATGGGGCTGAATACGGGCATGTATTCAAAATTTTTCCCTCCCGGTTCAACATAGCACCGATAGGACGCCGGAGCTTCCATGGTTTCACCCAAATGTTCCCAGCCTTTTTGATAGCTTGGGCAGTCATCATTAAAACAGACAAACATGTACGGGGTACCCCAGCCAAGTCCATCACCAAAACTAAAGAGAGGGACTTCCCACAATGTCATATCAACATCACAGTGCGGGCATTTGGGTTTGTCCATTTTCATATATTTTTCAAGAAGTTCTTCTTTTGTTTCAAACGCCATTATCTTTATCTTCCTATATTTAATTTGATTCAATCACAGCGAGTACATCACCTTTGGCAACGGAATCGCCACTATTATAATTCACCGCTTTAACCACACCGCTTGCGGACGCCGGCAATGCATTTTCCATTTTCATAGCTTCAATAACGACAACAGTTTCACCTTCATTCACCGGGTCACCCACATTCTTTTCATATTTAATGACCATACCCGGCATGGGGGCTAGCACAGGCGTTCCGTTGGATGCAACAGGCGCCGGTGCTTCTTCGGCTACAGGGGCAGGTTTCGGTGCAGGTGCCGCCGGAGCAGCTACAGGTGTGACAGGAGCCACAGGTGTCTGAACTGGTGCAGGCGCAGGTGCAGCAGCAGCGTAAGTAATAACAGGAGCGCCGCCCACTTCATCAACTCCCACTTCAAAATATTCATCCTCTACGAAAACATTAAATGTACGGGCATATTCGGTTTTTTCAGGCATATTTTCTAATTTGGTCTTTTCAAGCAATTCACCTTTCTTAAGTTTTGCAATCATCTCATCTTGCTTTGCCACATCCTCAAGTGTGATGGCTTTCAGGCTTTCAGGCATCTGTTCTTTCCCATATTTCTGTAAAAGAAATTTCTTTCCAGTAACAGGGAAAAGCGCATATACGAGAAGATCTTCATCATCCACAGCCAGATCTCCAATCTCTTGTTTTGCCTTTTCAAGTTCCGGTTCAAGCACCTGAGCAGGCCTGCAGGTGATAGGCTCTTCCCCTCTGTCATATCCCTTGAGTGCCTTTTTCTGTACCTCAGGATCGATGGGGGTGCTTGTTTTACCATAAAGCCCGTAACACAGATCTTTTACCTGGGCTGTCACCATTTTATATCGTTCTTCGGGTGTATCAAACAAGACGTTATTGACGGTCTGAATGCCGACAATTTGACTGGTAGGCGTCACCAAAGGAACCTGGCCCAGTTCTTTTCTGACCTTTGGGAGCTGTTTATAGACGTCATCGATCTTATCCAGAGCATCCATTTCCCTTAATTGATTCACCAGATTGGACAGCATGCCACCGGGTGTCTGATGCAGCAGGACATTGATATCAATAACAGACACTTTGGAATCATCCAGAAGATGCTTGTATTTCGGCATGACTTCTTTTTCCAGAATTTCATTGATGTCTGCCAGGGCGCTTATATCAAAGCCTGTATCCCTATTGGTGCCAAGAAGCGACATGACAAAGGGCTCCAGCGCCGCATGGGATGTTCGGTATGCATAAGGTGTCATACAGGTATCGATAATATCAACACCTGCCTCAATAGCCTTAAAATGGGTCATGGGTGACATGCCGGATGTAAAATGACTGTGAAGATGAATCAATGGTTTAACATTTTTCTTTAACGCCTTTACCAGATTATAGGCATCATAGGGGGCCAGCAATCCGGCCATATCCTTGATACAGATACTGTCTGCGCCCATATCTTCAAGTTCTTTTGCTTTTTGAATATAATACTCAAGGTTATACACCTCTCCGCCCAGTCGCGGTTCAGTCAATGTATAGCACATACACCCCTGAAAATGAGCACCGCACTCCTTAATCACCGGGACAACTGTTTCAAAATTTCGATAATCATTTAAGGCATCAAATGTCCTGAAAATATCCATACCATTATCAGCCGCTTTTTTAACAAAAAGCTTTGCCACATCATCTGCATAATTTCTGTAACCGACAAGGTTCTGGCCTCTTAAAAGCATTGAAAACGGTGTCTTTTTCAGATATCTTTTAAGGGTTCTCAGCCTTTCCCAGGGATCTTCTCCCAAAAACCGATGCATGGTATCAAAAGTGGCCCCCCCCCATACTTCT
>JAFCZY010000091.1 GCA_019314105.1 Deltaproteobacteria bacterium | reverse complement strand
CACCATAGTCCGGCACACCTTCCCGGAAAAAAAATATTAAACGAGCATATCCTGATTTTTATTCTTGACAGAGATATTTCTATAAATTATATTTGTAATACACATATTACGCGTATTATGCGTATTACTATTGGGAAGTTCAAGTAAGGGGGAATAAAATGACTCTATCCATACGGTTACAAGATGATTATATGAATAGACTGGATTATCTTGCAAAAAAAACAAACAGGCCAAAGACATTTTACGTGAAAGAACTTTTCAACAGACATTTCGATGAATTGGAAGATATTTATCTTGCTGAAACTGCACTTGAAGAATTTAAGAAAAGTGGCGAAAAAACAATCTCTTTAGATGAAATGAGAACAGAGCTTGGCCTGGACGATTAATTTTATACCAAAAGTCAGGAGAGAGCTTAAGAAACTTGACAAAAAGGATTCTAAAGCTATCTTAAATTTTTTGGAAAAAGAAGTGTTGCTTTTAAGCGATCCCAGAGAAAAAGCAATTCCCCTTAAAGAGAATCTGAGGAAATTTTGGAAATTTCGTGTCGGTCAATTTCGCATCATTGCGGATATTCAAGAATATAAATTGCTTATTTTAGTGGTTAGGATTGCTAATAGAAAAGACGTTTATAAAAATTTTAAAGCCCCCCAAAAAGCACAAAAAATCGTATCTTTTTCTAATCTTAAAAATAGAAAATAGAAAAAGGATAATGCCCAGGATATTCAGAATAAAAAATCGGACAAACCCACCATAGTCCGTCACACCTTCCCGGAAAAAAAATATATTTTCATATATTCAGACCACTGTTGATGAAACAGATGAGCCGGGTCAGTATATTCTCACAGGGTCTGCCGACTTTCTTTTGTTTGAGAAAATCACACAGTCTCTTGCAGGCCGAACTGCTGTTTTAAGACTGCTTCCTTTTTCAATTGCAGAAATTGGCGACAGACACAGATTTGAAAACTATGAAGACTATCTTTTTAAAGGGTTTTATCCAAGAATTTATAAAATGGACATCCCTGCTGCCCATTTTTATCCAAGCTACATCCAGACCTATATTGAAAGGAATGTAAGAACATTAAAAAATATTTCAAACCTTGGGCTATTTCAGCTATTTTTACGATACCGGCCTTGCTGCATATCTTTTGGGCATCCAAGATGCATCCCAGCTTCAAACCCATTATTGTAAAGGCGCATTGTTCGAATCCTTTATTATCTGCGAAATTATCAAACACAAATTTAACCGGGGAAAAGAAAACAATTGTTATTTTTGGGGGCGACAATCACCAGCATCGGGCCAAAGCAGATGTAATCCCATGGAACGGTCTGGGCAAATTATCCTTTTAAAAAACTTTGATTTTTCTGTCGTATCGGTCAAATTCAAAAACAAGAGAATTATGAAACATATGAAACATTTTTTAAGGAACTTGGGCTTTAATGTGCACGAAGTTTTTTTTCGATACGCTCTGCAAAGCTGACTTTGTGTTTCGGCCAGTTTTTATCAACATTGTAATTTCCCCAATGACATCAAAACAAACTGACAATTTTCTTAAATGACTGTAGCCCATTTTCAAACATTATTTTTTTGGCATCAACATCATATGACATTGCATCAACAAACCGGGTATATTCCGCTTGATATAGAGAATCTTCTGTTAATTTTATCAGAGTTTCATTCGCAAGTTCTTTGGCGCTTTTTTTCCTTTCAGAACCACATCTCCCTCGATCTTTCTTAAATGCAGCGTGAACCATTCCGGTAAATGCGCTACTTTCTAAAACCAATTCTTCTAATGCAGACAAATCATGAAGGTGCCTTATCATTGTCGGATCATTTTGGGGGGTACCCAGTTCGAAGTTTCGGTCTTTTATATTTACTCTCCAGAGAAGCGCACTGAACTTATTGGCAGCGGTTTCTACAGGAGAGACAGTATTCACCGTACAATCCGACTCCTGCGTAGTAAATTGTGTAATAAAAGATTGAATAAATGTCGGCATCGTCGATAGCAGGGTTTCAGCGAAACTGAACTCCAATTTTAAATTCGGACGTAAAGTTTCAGATAATCTATAATGCTGTGGATATTCAACATTAAGACTAAAAAATTTACTTTCATTCCGACTTTTAAGCGATTCTTCTAAGATAAAAATATCATCTATCTCTCGTAATATAGAGAGGACATTTGCTCTTGCAGCTTTCCTTTGACTTTTGCTAAAATTTGAAGATGTGACAATTATAAAATCTAAATCTTCAGAAAATCGCTTTATCAATCCATACCCTTTGGAAAGGGATGTCCCACCGGTAAAAACAATATTCAAGTTAGATGCCAAAGAAATTGCTTCTAAAACCTGTACGGCAAACCAGTCTTTTTCTATAAATGAGGCATCAACCCCAAGTTCGACTGCAATATCTTCCAGTAATTCAACGGTTGGGAACTTTTTCATATTTCACAAATCTGCCGTTAAAGCCAATTTTTTTATTTATTCTTTTATTTACACCAATCACTATACCGGTAGGCACCTGGGTAGTCTTTCCTTTGTTGTACTCTCGTTCATAGTGTGCAGGAAGGATAGTAACACCAGATTTTTTTAAAGCAATAACAGCAATAGTCCTGAGATTCTGTTCAGGGACAGGTTGCTTAGTGATGGATGATATTTTTGCTCGTGTATAGACACCTTGACCAACACGGATAATAATATTTTTCTGAATAAGTTTTCTCAGTACGCGCAGTACCTGATCCCGGTCAGAAAAATCTGCAAAATCGGATGGTATAAATGTAGACACCTTTGCACGTTTAATACGATAATAAATTTTTCTTTCTAATGTTTTTTTGACCTTGGCAACCATAGACAAACTCCATACAAATATACGACAATTATATTAACAAATTATACGACAATTAGACTAAAGTCAATATCTGACATTTGAAAACGGGGTGAGAGTCCTGCCCGTGGAAACGTTTTGTAAGGAACCTGGACTTTAATATGCACGAAGTTCTTTTTCGATACGCTCTGCTATGAAAATTTTCAAAAGAGATTGATAGGGCACATCTTTTTTATTTGCCAAAAGTTTCAGTTCTTCCAGCATTGACTCAGGAAGGCGAAGAGATATTTTTTTTACAGAAGGCTTGAGATTTGAAAGTACGACCCTTTCTGCCTGATTCCAATTAATGTATTCAGTTGAGTCGTGATTAGCCCAAAACTCCCTTTCTTCGTCTTCGTTTTTAAATTTAGGTATTCGCTTTCTCATTGTCATACACCTTCCTTTCTTTACGACTCATATCTCTTGCTGAAATGACACGAATAAAATTATTTCTTACAGTAAATGCAATAAACAGAGCTCTTTTCGAATCTGTTTTGCCAAGCGCATAAAATCTTTTTTCAATCTTTGAGTGTGTTATGTCGTCTTGAACCACTAAGGGACGGTTGAAAAAAATTTGCTCACACTCTACAGAGCTGACTTTGTGTTTCAACCAGTTTTTATCAACATTTCCTTTATCCCAATCAAAGCCGAGGCATTGATGTAATATTTTTCTGTATTTTTCATACATACATTATGTATATATTCATGCCATACATTTTGTCAAGTTATTAAGTCCGGCCTGTGGAAACATTTTGAGATATTATGGGTGCCACGTAATTAAAATATGACCTGCCTTTTTTGAGTCAATGCACTCAGGGTAAAAACCATTACAGGATCGATTTCCATAATTAAAATTCGAACAAACTGCTTGACAAAAATATTAAAAAAGTACATCCTGATGTGTATAAGGAGGTGTATTATGAGAACAAATGTTATGCTCGATGATACTCTTGTGCAGGAAGCCCAGGCATTAAGTGGTATAAAAACTAAAAAGGAGGTTATTTCTATGGCATTGCAGGAATTTGTAATGACCCGGAAGCGACTTGATTTACTTAAACTTGCTGGGAAAATCAGTTTTCGTGATGACTATGATTATAAAGCTTGCCGAGCAGGCAAATGATTCTTGTCGATACTTCAGTCCTGATAGATTTTTTTAAAGGGATTCAAAATAAGCCTTCTTTATGTCTAAAAGATATTATCAAACAACAAATCCCTTTTGGAATAGCATCTGTAGTGTATCAGGAACTTCTTCAAGGTGCAAAAAACAAAAAAGAATATGCACTTTTGGATGAACACCTCAGATGTCAGCGGTTTTTCCACCCTATGGATCCAATTATATCGTATGGTAAAGCAGCCATGATTTATCTTTCCTGCCGAAAACAGGGAATTACAGTCAGAAGCACAATTGACTGCTTGATCGCACAGATAGCCATTGAGCATGACTTGCTGCTTCTTCAGAATGATAAAGATTTTGTAAATATGGCCCCAATTATTAATCTCAAATTATATTAAGATCTTTTATATGCGTAAAAAAATTGACAATAAAAGCAAACTTGCGATAAAGTTGATAATATTTGAACTATGAAACAATAGGAGAATCGCAATGGAAAAAAATCAAACCGGTGAGGTAACACTAAGAATACCGCCTTCTATTGCTGCTGACATGGGAAGTAATGAAATTATAGACTTGCTAATTGATAAGGCGCTTGGGAAAAAGGACTTATACGAAAGCAAAATCAAGATGCTTGAGTCAAAGTATGGAACAAATTATGCTTCCTTCAAGAAAAAGATCGAGAAAGGGGATGAGAGCTTTCAGGAATGGGATGATTTGCTGCTATGGGAGGGCTTCTTGCTTGCCTACAGGGAATGGAATAAAAAATACAAGGCTCTCAAGCTTTGTATGAAATAATTTCTGCTCTCAGACAATCAGCCATTGTTCTTGATGTTGAAGTCCTTGAACTTATTGACGAGGATTCTGTTAAGCTTATCAAGATAAAGGCCATTCTCAAGGAAAATTGTCTTTTATATATCACAGAGCTGCATACTAAAAATTACCAGAAATACTCATATCATTGTCAGAAAAATAATGGCGATTTAATAGCCAGGTGGGATAACAAGCCTCATTGGAAAGATATAGATACTTATCCGCATCATAAACATGAAAACAATCAAGTTTTTCCTTCGCATAGAGTGACAATTATTGATGTTCTGGATCAAATTAAAAAAAGGGGCGATTTTTCAAGTACTTCCTGACCGGATCACAAAATTTAAGCATGCTCCGTTCAGTGTCAGAAAGCATGGCGGGTCGGGTTGGGATCTTGAATCTTGAGGGCTTGACACTGCATGAAATGTTTGAGCAACCAGACAATACCTGGCTTGAATCTTATTTTAAATCACCCGAGACAATCTGCAAGGGAAGCAAGGTGCTTTCGACTCCTCCTTTGGTTAATTTGCTCTGGCGGGGTTCTCTCCCGTCGATGGCTGGATCTGCTGGAGAACACTTTTCAGTGGCTGGAACTTTTCCCCTACCATGGCAATACAATAAAAAGAGTCAGTGGCAAGCGGAAAGAATTTTGGCGTGACACGGGGATGGCCTGTTATCTGCAAAGGATATCTTCACCGGAAGCTCTGGCCGTCAGATCGGCAAAACCACTCTTTTGAAACAATGGATGAATGAACGCCTTAAAAGTGGTATTACGCCGGAATGCATTATCTATTTTACCGGTGAGCTTATAGATGACCATCACTCTCTTGTCAGGTTGCTGACAGAGTTTTTAAATGAGAGACAAGGCTCAGAGCTATGCTATATCCTTCTTGACGAGGTAACGTATATTAAAGACTGGGATAAAGGAATTAAATACCTGGCCGATACCATAGATTTTCATTTATACCCGCTCAGTTTTTCTGAATCAGTCCGGTTGAACAAAAAAATAACCTCTGACGAGATAGAGCGTCTTATGCCTTCCGATGTCGAGCCGGGAACATCAGCGGCATACCCGCCATACCACTGCCAGAATCAACGCCTCCCGATAGCGGATACGCAAAGGGTCTGGAATAGCCATGCTGGGGACGTGCTTGTAAACCAGTGCGATGCTTTCGCCTTCGATTGTGGCGCAATCTGATTTTCATATCGAACTTAATTCCGAAAAAGTCTTGACTATCTCGGAATTAATGTCAGAATAGACGCTATGAAACGATACTTGGAAAAATATATTCAGGAAGATCTGGATAAAAAAATAATCCTGCTGACCGGGCCACGCCAAACAGGAAAGACAACGCTGTCCAAAATGTTAAATCCTGATTATGATTACTTCAACTTTGATAATCCGGACGACAGGTTGGGCTTGCAGGAAAGATCCTGGGACAGATCAAAAAAGATTGTTATCTTTGATGAACTTCATAAGTTAAAGAACTGGAAATCATGGTTAAAAGGAGTTTATGATACGGAAGGCATTCCGCCCTCAATTCTTGTTACCGGCAGCGCCAAACTCGACACTTACAGAAAGGGTGGCGATTCTTTGGCGGGAAGATTTTTCCAGTTTAGATTGCATCCCCTGGATTTAAAAGAAATTCACAATTTTTTAAACCCTGGTAACCTTGAAGCGGAATTAGACAAACTGTTAATTTCCGGCGGTTTTCCTGAACCATTTTTAAACGGGACAACCCGATTTTACAATCGTTGGAAAAAATCACACCTGGATATTATTTTAAAGCAGGACATAATTGATCTTGAGAATGTCCAGCAAATCATCCAGATTGAAACACTGATTCAATTATTAAAACACCGTGTGGGAAACCCGATATCCTATGCCTCTTTGTCGCAGGATTTACAATGCTCTGATAAAACTGTAAAAAGATGGCTCACGATACTTGAAAATATGTATATAATTTTTAAAGTTCCACCTTTTCATAAAAATATTGCCAGGGCAATTCAAAAAGCTCCTAAATTCTATTTTTATGATACCGGGCAGGTCATGGGTGATCAGGGTATTAAACTGGAGAACACTGTTGCATGTGCCATTCAAAAGGAAATACATTTTCGGGAAGATTGTTTTGGAGAAACAAAAAAGCTGTTTTACCTGAGAAACAAGGATAAAAAAGAGATTGATTTTTGTACCACATCCGGTGATGATCCTGTACTGATGGTGGAAGTTAAATGGAAAAACAATAGCTTGAGTTCAAATTTTGAAGTGTTCAGAAAATTTTTTCCACAGTTAAAAATGGTTCAGGTTGTCAAAGAATTAAAAAAGGAAAAAACATTTCCAAATGGTGCTGAAATCCGAACAGCCCATAACTGGCTCTCAACATTAACGCTGCCTTGAACTTTTTTGCAATTTGTCCGGTTTTAAGTTATTACAAGTTAAAATCAACCCTCAGGAATCTTGATGACTTATATTAAAAGACATCCCAGCTTCAAACCCATTAATCGCATGCACTCTACTTTACTCATGATAAAAATCGTGTTATGTCTATTATACTATGACAAAATTCAGACAGCGATATATTAAAAATCAGGTGACAAATGACCTTAAAACCAGAATGGTTTTTATTGGCGGCCCAAGACAGGTGGGAAAGACTGGATTATTACAGTAAAGGAGGAGACTCCCTACAGGGAAGATATCATTATTACCGGTTGCATCCGTTTTCCCTTACAGAGCTGAATCCTGACCCTGGTAAAAAAGATTTTAACGCTTTATTAAAATTTGGCGGTTTTCCTGAACCTTTATTAAAGGCAGAGGAAAAATTCTGGAGAAGATGGCAGAGAGAGAGGCTCCAGCGGGTTATTTATGAAGATATCAGAGACCTTGAAACCATAAAAGAGATCAGCCTGCTTGAATTGCTTGCCCAGGAACTTCCCAGCAGGGTTGGCTCACCTTTGTCTGTAAAAAATATAAAGGAAATACTTCAGGTTGCCCACGAAACCGTTGAAAGATGGGTGAAAATATTTGAAAGAATGTATTACTGCTTTCGAATCCCGCCATACGGCCCTCCAAAAATACGTGCCGTTAAAAAAGAACAAAAATTATATTTATGGGACTGGTCTCTTTTGCCCGATCCCGGTCCAAGATTTGAAAATTTTATTGCCTCACATCTTTTAAAGTACTGCCATTTTATTGAAGATACAGAAGGGTTTTGCATGGAACTTCGATTTCTCAGGGATACTGATAAACGAGAGATTGATTTTGTTGTACTAAAAGAAGGGGTTCCTAAATTTGCGGTAGAATGCAAAACCGGAGAAAAAAGTATCAACCCTGCTCTTTTTTATTTCAAAGAAAGGACGCAAATACCTGATTTTTACCAGGTTCACCAGGGCACAAAAGATTATAAAAAAAACGGAGTAAGAGTCCTGCCAGTGGAAACATTTTGTAAGGAACTTGGACTTTAATGTGCCCGAAGTTCTTTGAGGATTATTTAGACCATTCTTAACATCACCGGGGGAACGAAAATTCCTATTGTCTGTGCCGGATTTTTAAATATTGACAAATGATCCACACTAAGTCACAATAAGTGTAACCTAATGTGGAGTGATCAAGAGATATGCAACCTGTTAAGCGACTTAATCATATTATATCAGAACTCGCGAATGAAGACCATTATCTGTTTTCACTGAACGACTTGCGTTGCCGGTTGTGTCCGACACAATAGAGAATGATGCCTTTTGAGAGTATTTAACCAATCGTATCCGTACTGAATGTGACCATGTAATTCACACGTTAGCGAAGTCCAATTGAAGCTTTAAGGTAGCATTTGAGTCTGTTTCACTGATGTAAAAAAATATCAACCCCAATAACTTGACGTTAATTGATATGCCTGTTAAACATTATGCATGACATACATATTAATTTTATCGGACTGAGGGCAGTATGAGATTACATTAATTATCACAAGATCCGATTAACTTGATTTCATCACCTATCACCTGGAACAACTCAAGTGATTTAACGGGTTCGCCCTGAGAGTCAAAAGACGTGGGACAGGTGATAGTCCTGCTGAACGTGTTAGACTGAAGATACGTTACCACATCTTTCCTTGAACTGACCGCTGGAGAAGACAGGGTATTCATGATAATCATGGCCGTATCATAGGCGATGGCTTCTGTATATTCAGAAAAATTGCCTGTGGCGTTAAAATAGGATGAAATAAAATCCTTGACTCTTTTTGATTTAGACTCCGGATAAAACCCATCCGAAAAAATGGCGGCCTGAACATAATCTTTTGCCAGCAGCAACTTCTGTGAATTCCAGAGATTCGTTCCCATGAGCTGCACGTCGATCCCATGATATTTCAGTTGCGGTGCAATCATATTGACCATGCCGGCGGTATCAGGGATAAACAATACATCAAAATCAATCTTTGCCCTGTAAATTTTATTTCGCTTCTTTATCTCATCTTCTTCCAGATCCACATATTCACCATTTTCATCAAACTTTTGATATCCGATAATCAATTCTTTGATCTGCTCAGAAAAATCTGTTTGAGACGGCTCATACGAAACCATTATGGCCACTTCAGCATCAACCTGAGAAACAACATCCATGAATGCGGCTTTAAAGACCATGCCGTATTTTTCATTGGGGTATAAAACGGCAAACCGGGTAAATCCGTATTCCTCCATAAAATAGGCTATCCCGGTTCTAATCTGCATAGCCGGTGTCATATAGTTTCTTAAAATAAATTGCCCTGCCCTGGTCACATCGGGTTTCTGAGACATCACCATCATGGGGATACCCAGATTATTTGATTCAATTGCAGCAGAACGAACGGTTATCATGGGTCCGATAATACAGGAGACCTTTTCTTTTTCAAACGTTTTGACCGCCTTTACAGCAACGGCCGGATCAGAGGCAGTGTCTTTAACCAAAAGCTGAAAACCGATCCCGGTGTGTGCCGCATTAAATTTGTTGACGGCCAGTTGAATGGCGTCAAGGACTCTATGGCCTGCTAAATGATAATATCCGGTCAATGGCAGCAACACACCGATTCTGTTTTTTTTGAAAACCGTCTTTTTTTTTATTTTTTTTACTGCCGTCACCTCAGCTATTTTTTTTGTCAACGCCCGGACCCGGGATTGATTCGATTCACGGTCCAGATATTCAAGGGCTTCGCCATAAAAATGAAACGCATTCGTCTTTTCCCCCCGTGCAGTGAAAATATCGCCAACCCATTCCAGTGCCTTTACATAGTGTTCAGCAGAGCAGGGGTTTTCAAGTATTGCCGTTCCTGTATCCAGGGCTTGATTAAACCTTTTTTTTAAAAACAGTTTTTTGATCTCTATTAATTCCAGATTTTGTTTATTACAGAGTTCCGGGCTTATTAAATCGGACGTTATCACAGGAAGGGGGGGAATATTAATAATCGCCTGTTTTTTTTT
>JAFCZY010000435.1 GCA_019314105.1 Deltaproteobacteria bacterium | reverse complement strand
CATGTACCTGGGGGCACGAGTTCAAAAATATGTTAAAGCCATATATATTAAAGGGATTTTGAGCTGTTGTATCCTGTTTATTGCTTTAAAATATATTATTGGATTTTTTATTTAAATCCAATAATATATTTACCCAGCCAGGTTTTAATATCGTTTTTTTTCGGCACTTTATCGGTACATTTCACCTCATTGTCAATCATAACGGATGGAGTTCCAAAAACGCCATAGGATGCAATCTCCATCATATCTGTGATTTTTTCCACTGTGGCATCACTTCCGGTTTCTTTGATCACTTCCTGAATTAATTTTTCTGTCTTGTTGCATTTTGTACATCCAGGTCCTAAAACTTTTATTTCCATCCCAGAAGACCATAAAGCAATCCCAGGGCAATTTCATTCACCATGGGCGCTGCGATCAGGAATGAAAACGTTACTCCAAGGGGAACACCGGCTGTCACAAATCCGATAAACAGCGGCACGGCTGAGCAGGAACAAAAGGGAGTAACAATCCCTAAAAGGGCTGCCAGCACGTTGCCGGCAAATTCACTTTTCCCGGAAAGAAAAGCCCTTGTTTTTTCCGGTGTAAAAAAGCTTCGGATGATGCCGACACCAAAAACAACCAGGAATAGAAGCATCATGACTTTCGGGGTATCATACAGGAAAAATTCTATTGAAGCCCCGAAGTGAGATCCCTTTTCAAAGGCTAAAAGGCTATAGGTTGCCCATGAGGACAGTTCGGGTAAAAAACTGTACACTATCCACCAGAATATATACGGCTGTTGCACCGATTAGAAAAGTGAAAAGAACAGGGATATTTGTTTTATTTTCAGCCATACCCAGTGTCAGTTTTTTTTACATGTTGCAAGAATCTCCTATAAAATTTTGGGAAAATGGATTATTTTTTTCATGAGCGTAGAGGTTCAAATGCTTATAGACAAGAGGCATTAATCATTTTTACAGAATGGCACGGCAATTGCTGATACTATGGAGGTAGCAGGGAAGAATCTTGTTATTTATGACCTCCAAAACAAAGGATATAACATATGTTGATAAAAGAATGGATGAGCAAATCTGTCATTACCGTGGAAAATGATCAATCCTTGAATGATGTGTTAAAATTATTTCAAACAAGGGTGATTTCCATGCTTCCTGTTTTAAAGGATGGAAAACTGGCCGGTATTGTAACGGATGGTGATATTAAAAAGGCATCTCCTTCAGATGCCACGACTCTGGATAAATTTGAACTCTCGTCACTTATGGATACAGTTAAAATTGAATCTATCATGTCAAAACCGGTTGAGACGATTCAATCGGATCGTACGGTTGATGAAGCTGCCGGAATCATGCTGAGAAAAGGTATCTCCGGAATGCCGGTGGTTGATAGGTCAGGCAAAATCGAAGGCATCATCACCAAAAGCGATATTTTTAGATGTTTTGTCTCTTTTACAGGCGTTTCAAATAAGGGACAGATTTTTGCATTTAACCTGCCGGACAAGCCCGGTATTATAAAAAAATTAAGTGAGATGATTCGAAACAGCGGTGGGCGGCTGTGCAGTATCATGACGTCGTATGATGATATAGAAGAAGGGTTCAGAAAAGTATTTTTCCATACATTTGATATTGATCCTGACAACTTTGACAGCCTGGTCGAAAAATTCTATGGGGCAGGGGAACTGCTTTATGTGGCTGATCTGTCAAGGGGATTTAGGATGGTTTGTAAAAAATAAAGGAGAATTGTAATGAGTAAAATAAAAAAAATTTTAGCCTGTGTTGATCTTTCACAATATTCGTTGATGACACTTGAGTATGCTGTGGACCTTGCAAAGGGGTCTCAGGCACAAATTATTGTTTTCAATGTCATCAATCAGCGGGATATCAATGGAATTGACATGGTCAGTGGTTATTTCCCCGGTTCTTTTTCGAATGGCATCAATGTGGAAGACTATGTTAAGGAGGTGAAAAAAGACAGGCATGGAAAAATAAAAGCCATGATCAAAGAGAATTTTTTTGATGAAAAATCCAGAATGAGTATAAAAATTGATACAGGTATC
>JAFCZY010000434.1:2875-3638 GCA_019314105.1 Deltaproteobacteria bacterium | reverse complement strand
GGAATGGATGAATCACATATTATTACCCAAGGGCTTGAAAACAACAATATGTGCTGTGCAGGCGCTGCTGCGGCCTTGGTTGCGGCTTGTAAAAAAATGGACGCAGTCAAGGCAGTTGAACTTGACTACGCCACCAGTTTTGAGAAATCCGCTTCCGACAGTTTTGTCGGATACGCCGGGATACTTTACGCGGTATCCTGAGAGATATCTGATGTTAAAATAAATTGGACAGCAGCCTTAATTCTTAGAACGGTTTTTTCTTTGCCAAGGGCCAGAAGCATTTCAAAGATGCCGGGGCTCATCGTTGTACCGGTGATGGCGACCCTTAACGGCTGGGCAATTTTTCCAAATTTGAGATCGGTTTCTGCCATGATTTTTTTAAAAACATCTTCAAGGGATGCCTGGGTATAGGTGTCAAGGCCTTCAATATAGTCGGCAGATTTTTGTAAAACATTCAGAGTGTCTTGTTTCAGGAATTTTTTGGCTGCCATTTCGTCAAATTGCACAGTATCCTGATAATAAAAAACCGCAGCATTGGCCATTTCAACAAGGGTTTTACTTCGGGTTTGAAGCGTTTCAATCACTCCTTGGGTGAAAGCATCATTTTGAGCATTAATGCCCAGGTCTTTCAGATGACCGATGAGATGGCCGGCCAATTCTTCCGGTTGTTTGGCTTGAATGTGTTTTGAATTAAGGGAGACAAGTTTGTCCATGTCAAACATGGCAGCCGATCTGCCCAAGTGTTTCAGATCAAATTTTTCAA
>JAFCZY010000434.1:0-2842 GCA_019314105.1 Deltaproteobacteria bacterium | reverse complement strand
CTTTCAAAAAATTCCTGATCCCCATGAGACCATCCCAACCGGACCAGATAATTGATCATGGCATCGGGTAAAAAGCCCATTTTCTGATATTCTCCCACGGACATGGCACCATGCCGTTTACTTAACCGTGTCTTATCCGATCCCAGCACCATGGGGACATGGCCGAAAATCGGCAGGTCTGCGCCCAGTGCTTTGTAGATCAGTATTTGTTTGGGGGTGTTGATTAAATGGTCATCCCCCCGGATTATGGTATTGATGCCCATGGTGATATCATCCACCACAACGGCCAGATTATACATGGCGGTTCCGTTGCTGCGCCGGATAATAAAGTCATCCATTTCAGAATTTTGAAATGCGGTATCGCCTTTTACAATATCCTCAACAACAGTCACCCCCGAATCCGGGGTTTTAAGGCGGACAACGGTATTGTCGCTCTTTGTAAGGTTCCTTTCCCGGCACTTGCCGTTATACATGGGTTTTAAGCCTTTTGCCTTTGCGTCTTCCCGCATGGTCGTCACCTCTTCAGGGGTGCAGGAACAATAATAGGCAGCACCGGAGGCAATCAGTTTTTCAATATAGTCATCGTAAATTTGGGTTCTCCGGGTCTGAAAATAAGGGCCTTCATCCCAGTCAATACCAAGCCATTTAAGCGATTCTAATATGGCATCCACGGATTCTTTTGTAGACCTTACCGTGTCGGTATCTTCAATTCTTAAAATAAATTTTCCCTTTGTTTTTCTGGCATACAGCCAGTTAAACAGGGCTGTTCTGGCGCCGCCGATATGAAGGGTTCCAGTGGGGGAGGGGGGAAATCGTGTGATAATTGTATCCATGTGGTCTCCATTTAATAAATATCTGTAAAATCGAGCCCTTAAGTACCATAAAACTTTGAATGGGGCAACCAAGTTTAATTTCTTGACACTTTTAGGGAATTGGGGTAAATAACTATGTTCTATTATATTGGCATATAATAACGGAAACTCAAATAAAATAATGTAGTTAGGAGAGATCAATGGCAGTCCCAAAACAAAAGAGTTCTAAAGCAAGAGGTAGAAAAAGACGGACACATTACAAAACCAGCGCACCCACAGTGAGTGTGTGCCCTGAATGTCAGGAGCCCAAACTTCCCCATACCGCCTGTCCGGAGTGTGGTGCGTATAAAGGAAGAAATGTAAATGACCCGGCTGATGATGAAAAATAGATAAGGAGATAGCCTGAATTATGACGATTGAAACAAAAGTAAAGAAAGTGATCGCAGAAAAAATTCCCGATCTGGATATTGAGGATGTCGTTCCACAAGCTTCTTTGATAGAGGATCTTGGTGCTGATTCCCTGACAATTGTTGAACTGGTAATGTCAATGGAAGAAATTTTTGAGATTGAAATTGATGATGATGACGCTGAAAAATTGATCACGGTTCAGGATGCCATCGATTTTATCAAATCTAAATCTTAAAAAACGGGTAAATAAAATGGGTAAAGACAGGTCTATTATCATTGGAAGTGACCATGCAGCCTATGAGTTGAAGGAAAAAATCAAGACATATCTTCTTGATATGGGATATCATGTTGAAGATGCAGGGACAAACAGCACCGCCGCTGTAAATTATGTGGAGTATGGGAAAAAGGTTGCCGTTGCTGTCTCAGATGGTCACTATTTAAAAGGGATTTTGCTCTGCGGTACCGGGCTTGGCATGTCCATGACCGCCAACCGGTTTCCCCATGTAAGGGCTGCGCTTTGCTCTGATATCTTTTCCGTAAAGATGAGTCGGCTTCATAATGATTCTAATATCCTGGTCTTAGGCGGTCGAATTGTGGGGGATATCCTTGCATTCGCACTTGTTCAAACCTGGCTGGATACTGAATTTGAAGGTGGCCGGCATCTTGAACGGATTCAAACAATAGATATGTAGATATGTCGGAAAAGGCAGGTGAAATCTTGGATATTGACAAGACGGATTTTGAAATTGCAAAGATTATCCAGCACTTGGATATTGACAAGACGGATTTTGAAATTGCAAAGATTATCCAGCAGGAAGCAGACCGGCAGGAATACGGATTAAATCTGATTGCTTCTGAAAATACTGTCAGCCCGGCAGTGATGGAAGCACAGGGCTCCATCCTGACCAATAAGTATGCTGAAGGCTATCCGGCCAGAAGATATTATGGTGGTTGCCAATTTGTTGATCAGGCAGAAGACCTGGCCATTGAGCGGGTTAAAAAACTGTTTAACGTCGAATACGCCAATGTTCAACCCCATTCCGGGTCAGGGGCCAATATGGCTGTTTATTTCGCTTTGCTGGATCCCGGAGATCGGATTCTTGCCATGGATCTGTCTCATGGCGGTCATCTGACCCATGGGGCATCGGTCAGTTTTTCCGGTAAATTATATGATTTTGTCCATTATGGCCTGTCATCTGAAACCCAGCGGATCGACTTGAACCAGGTGGAAGAATAAGCAAAAAAACATCGGCCTAAATTAATTGTGGCGGGTGCCAGTGCCTATCCCAGGATCATTGACTTTAAAGGGTTCTTTGAAATTGCCAGATCGGTTGGGGCACTTTTCATGGTAGACATGGCTCAGATTGCAGGGCTTGTTGCAGGCGGTGTTCACCCAAGCCCGGTCGGGTTTGCAGATGTCATCACTTCAACCACCCATAAAACCTTAAGAGGGCCTCGTGGCGGTTTGATTCTGTCTTCGGAACAATTTGCAAAAACGATCGGCAGCCAGATATTTCCGGGCATCCAGGGGGGGCCTTTAATGCATGTCATTGCCGCAAAAGCGGTTGCGTTTAAAGAAGCACTTGCCAAACCGTTTGCAGACTATCAAAAACAAGTGATCA
>JAFCZY010000433.1 GCA_019314105.1 Deltaproteobacteria bacterium | reverse complement strand
AACAAATACTAAGAAGTGCAATAACCGTCTTATGACTCAAATACCGTTTCACAATACCTTTGTAATTTTACGATGCGATTTTAAGATGGAGGCGGCTTCCAGATTTGAACTGGAGAATAACGGCTTTGCAGGCCGTCGCCTTACCACTTGGCCAAGCCGCCTTATTTTATATGGAGCGGGAAACGGGAGTTGAACCCGCGACTTCGACCTTGGCAAGGTCGCACTCTACCACTGAGTTATTCCCGCTCAGCAAACAAAAAAGACTTATATACTCCACCATGAAATTTGTCAATATCAAATTTGATATCACGCTTAAAATAAAAAAAATTATCCGTTCTTTTTATTCCAGTCTGCCATAAAAGCGTCAATGCCTTTATCCGTCATATGGTGGGATGCCAGTTTTTTCAAAACAGCGTAGGGAATGGTGGCAATATCAGCACCCAGAAGGGCGGAATCCAGCACGTGGAGCGGGCTTCTGACACTGGCCACGATAATCTGGGTATCAAAATCATAATTGGCATAAATTTGAACCATCTCTTCAATCAGTCCCATTCCCTCCTGGGCCAGATCATCCAGACGACCAACGAAAGGACTTGCAAAGGTAGCGCCTGCTTTGGCTGCCATCAATGCCTGAAGGGCTGAAAAAACCAGGGTTACGTTTGTTTTTATCCCTTCATCCGAAAGGGTCTTTACGGCTTTTAAGCCTTCAACCGTCATGGGAATTTTAACAGCAATATTATCGGCTATTTTTGCCAGATCTCTGGCTTCTGTGATCATACCATCATACTCAAGACTGATTACTTCCGCACTGACCGGACCTTTTACAATTTTACAAATCTCAGCGATAATTTCTTTGAACTCTCCGTCTTCCTTTGCAATCAAAGAAGGGTTTGTTGTTACCCCGTCCACCATGCCCATATCATTGGCATCTTTAATCTGGTCAATATTCGCTGTATCGATAAAAAACTTCACTTTAAGCCTCCTCCTCCAGAAGGATCACCTTCTGGGTTTCTTGTTTTTCTAATTTTTTTAATAATTCATCTGATCGCAAGTTTAAGACCGGATGAAATGTATGAGCTCCTATATCACAAATGGGAATTAATACAAAACATCTTTTGTGCAGTCTGGGGTGGGGAATTTCAAGATCTTCGGTTTTAAGAATCAGATCATCATAATAAATAATGTCCAGATCAATGATCCTTGGGCCGAATCTGAAGGCCTTGCCATCCTTATCCAACTTTTTTTCCATTGTCTTTAAAGCCGCCAGAAGCTCCTGCGGGTCGAACAGGGTTTTTATTTTCAAGGCGGCATTGATAAACCAGTCCTGATCTGTATAGTTTTGCGGTTGAGTTTTGTAAAAAGACGACACACCCGCCACATCAATTTTATCATGATTGCGTAAGAGATTTATGGCCGTCACAAGGTTTTGTTTCTTGTCCCCCAGATTAGAGCCGATACTTAAATAAGCAGTATGCTGATCCATTATTTATACTCAAATTGAACCGTTTTTGAATACTCGCTTCTCATATTGTTTTCACCGGTTGCCTGAACCCTGAAATAATATTTAAATCCCTTTTCTATCCGGGTAGAAAATTCCATGGCAGGCATAGAAATAACCCCTGTTTTTTCAAACTCAAAAGGACATCCTTCGCAGGCTTCAACTGTTTTTTTGGCCATAAATATTTCAAAGCCTTCGGGTTTTACAGTAGCTGTCTCTTTATCAATCTTATGATTCCAGGAAAATGTGATTTCCTGGCCATCGAGTGTATATGTTAAATCAAAGGGTGCGGCGATTTTCTGCCCTTTAATTTCAGGCGGCATCGGAGGGCCTTTTTTACCGCATCCTGAAAAAACGAACAAAAGCGCACTGAGAAAGACGATTAAGAACTGAATGGCGATTCTCTTGTTTTTCATGATATCCCAAGCTCCCCTGCTGCTTTCTTTACGGCTTTTTTAACATTATCAAAACCGGTTCCCCCATAGGAAATCCGTCTTGAAATCATTTTATCGATGGTAATGAACTCATAGACATCTTTTTCAATCAAATCACTTAA
>JAFCZY010000432.1 GCA_019314105.1 Deltaproteobacteria bacterium | reverse complement strand
TATTCCCATATTGCTGTGTACAGGCTTCAGTGAAATCATGTCTGAAGAAAAGACAGCATCTCTGGGTATTAAGGGGTTTCTCTTAAAGCCAATTGTGATGAAGGATCTTGCCAAAAAAATACGGGACGTACTGGATAAGAAGAAACTCTCCTTGAAATCATGAAATCCACATCAAAGCATGTAGTATTATTGGATGCCCATATTCATCCATCCTGTCCCCCTTAATACAGCCGGAATTTAATGTTTTTGAAAAATAGTATCACTTTACAAAATGAAATTTCAGCTTACCTTTAGCAAAATTATAATTCTTGTTAAAAACTAAAGGATGCCTTATGAGTTGGTTCAATCAATTGTTTAAAAATAATGGCCAGATTCCTCCTGCAATATTACCGCGAAAAAATGATTCCTGCTGGTGTGGTAGTGGATCAAAATATAAAAAATGCCATCTTTCCAAGGATAAACTTTATTTCAGAGACCATCCTAAAAAAAAGGTTGCTGTTAAAAAATCATGTAGCCCGGGTTTTGGCTGAGGATCTCGATAATAAAACCCTGTAAGGTTTTTAAACCTTTTTAGCTGGAATAGGTTAACCGACATGACATATAATTTTGATCCTGACAAATGGTATGATAACGAATTGTTTTTAATTCAATCAAAACTAAAAACCGGTGAAATAAAACAGAATGAATATGATGATGCCATAGAGATCCTGGATAAAAAAATTGAAGAAATGTGGAAACGATTGGACGGGACTTATCAGATAAAACCTAAAAATTAAAAATAAAAACGTTATGGGAATGAAAACCCTTGGTATGAGTGGTACGTCTGGCAGGATTCGAACCTGCGACCTACGGATTAGAAGAGCAAAAACTTAAGATTTACAGGCTCTCTCACAGATTGGTGAAGTAGTTATGCATACATTAATTTCCCTTTTGGTTTCGGAATTGTACGACCTAAGCCTTTGGCAGTTTCTATCCATTCGTTTATAATAGTTTCTGCGTTTGATACAGCTTCTTGATAGCTACGACCATCTGCCATGCATCCCGGGAGTTCTGGAACTTCGGCAATAAATAATTGATCCTCCTCACTCCAATGAATGATCATTTCATATTTATTCATCATTTTCTCCCATATTTAATTTATATTTCAATATTATATTTCTAACTTGTTTAACTTGGTATGCCTTAGATTTTGAACCCAGTGGTTGCAGGTTTAAAATTTCATCAACACCATCTTTTGAGAAAATATGATGATCACCTCGTATTCGTTCTTTAAATCCAAATGTTATCAACAAATTGCACAATCCATTAAATGGAATATTTGAATCCGAAAGCCCTCTTATAACTTTGATTAATAGTTTATCATATTTCCCCATGATTATCCCTGTACAAAATTGGTTCTTTCTAAAAAAAATACAACAAAAAGTAATTCAATGCAATTTTTATTAAATTTTTTATTAAACAGACATATTATGAAAAAAACAATATAGGCATATAAATTCACTTGAAAGACAATTCTACGCCCCGATTGATGAACAAAACCGGTCTACGCCCCAACCGGGATATGACCGCTTTTGTTCATGCTAAAACATAAAGATACAGCCTGTAGAAAAGTTGGAATTGGCTATGGATATAATCTATCAAAAAAATATGTCCAAAAATGGGTTGATAAATTGCCGACCGGACCGATATTCCATGATTTTAGGAGTACTGCCGTTAGAAATATGGTGAGGTCAGGAATATCTGAAAAGGTTGCTATGATGATTTCCGGTCATAAAACAAGATCCGTGTTCGACAGGTATAATATTGTAAATGATGCTAATTTAAAACTGGCTGCACAAAGGCAGGAAGCGTATCTTCAGGCACAGATGGGCACAATTTTGGGCACAATCGCCCCTTTTGAAGCAAAAAAGCTCTTAAGGAAAAATTCCAAGAGCCTTGATTTTAGTGGTACGCCTGGCAGGATTCGAACCTGCGACCTACGGATTAGAAGTCCGTTGCTCTATCCAGCTGAGCTACAGGCGCAAACAAAAAAAATTTTTATCAAATTTAACCCCATTTG
>JAFCZY010000431.1 GCA_019314105.1 Deltaproteobacteria bacterium | reverse complement strand
ACCTCCCATAAGGGGACCAAGGCTAAGACTGAGAAACATAGACATATTAAAAGCGCCCATATAAAGCCCTTCTTTTCCTTTTGGAGTTATATCTCCTACATATGCCTGGGTTGCTGGCATAATCATGGCAGGTGAAAGATAAAGCAGAATGGCAACAGTTCCGGCCGGGGCATAAAGCAATGCTGTAAAATAACAAAAAGATTGGCCGGCGTATCCGATACCACCCATTAGAATCGATATGACCAGAATCCGTCCCGTGGGGAACCGGACATTATGAAATATAGTGTAAATAAGCATAATTCCCAAAAACCGATCAAAGAAACAGAAAAGATAATGATCCTCCAGGCTCTGGAAACTACAAACGGGAACAAGCGAAAGGCTGCTCATATACCACGCTCTATTTTTTACAATAAGCTAAAGGAGTACAGGATAGGTCTTTAGGTGGGATAATAGAAAAATTTCAGTGATTGCTGTAGCACGGAAGTTGTCATTATCTAAAATTGATTGAAATTCTGTTTATTGTTTCTTAAAACAATCTTGTAAAATTACATAACCAATGATATATTAACCTTGTAAAATTACTTTAATATAGAGTACAGGCAAGGATAATGAAAAGAAATTTTGATGCAAAATTAGTCAAATGGGGAAAAACTGAATTCAGAAAGCCTCTGATGATAAGAGGTGCCCGCCAGGTTGGGAAAACATATTCTGTGTGCAAGTTTGGGAAAAATCATTTTGAAACATTTATAAAACTGGATTTTGAACGGGATCGAACCGTTCACAGAATTTTTCAAGGTGATTTGCGCACTGAAAATTTAATTCGCGAGCTTGAAATTCATACAAACACAAGGATCAGGCCGGGAAAAACCCTGTTGTTTTTTGATGAAATTCAGGAGAGTGAAAGAGCTTTGTTAAGTTTGAGATATTTTTACGAAGAAATTCCTGAGCTTCATATCATTGCCGCAGGTTCCATGCTTGAATTTACATTGAGTACCATATCTTTTCCCGTTGGGCGCATCTCGTTTGAGTGGCTGCGGCCCATGACATTTTATGAATTTTTACATGCTTCAGGCAAGGAAATCCTTGCAGATAACCTCCCTTGTATTTCAAATTTCAACCCGATAAGTAACACCATTCATCTTAAAATAATTGAGCAGCTTAAGCTGTATTTTCTCACTGGTGGGATGCCGGAAGCAGTGAAAAGATATTGTCAGACCGGTTCTTTGACGCAAAGCTTTTCCGTCCATGAAGAAATATATGAATCATACCTTCAATCCCTTGTAAAATATAATAAAAGAGCTGATATTGACAGTCTGGATCATTTAATGAGATCTATACCGTCTCATGTGGGAAGTCAGATAAAATATACCCGTCTGAATCCTGATCAAAGGATTGAAAAAACCAAAAAATCTCTTCAAATTCTTGAGCGGGCATTGTTTTTACATATTATTAGATCGACAGATGCCACAGGGCTTCCTTTAAATGCCAGCGCATCCTCTAAAGTAATGAAACCTCTTTTTCTGGACATAGGGTTGATGCAGTATCATTGCGGGATTCATCCATCTGATATCTTAAACGCAAACGATCTGGCCAATGTATATAGAGGGGCATTGGCAGAGCAGTTTGTCGGTCAGGAATTGCTTGCAGCCGGAGGCTCTGAAAATTTTAAAATTTTTTACTGGTCAAGGGCAAAGAAAAGCAGTTCTGCAGAAGTGGATTACCTTTATGCAAAAAATGGCAGAATATTTCCAATAGAAGTTAAAAGTGGGCCTGCTGGAAAACTTAAGAGCCTGCATATTTTTATGAATGAATATCCCAATGTCAAAAAAGGATATGTCATGTCTCCAATAGTATTTGAGAGACAGACGGTAGACAAATTAATGTTTATACCTGTTTATACGAGGTTTGTTTGATCAAACCATAAAAACGGAAAGGAGTATATCATGGAAAAAAAAGTTCTTGTTCCGGTGGCCCAGGGTGTAGAGGAAATGGAAACCATTACCATTATTGATGTTCTTCGACGGTCAGGTGCAAGTGTTATTGCAGCATCTGTGGATGAGAT
>JAFCZY010000430.1 GCA_019314105.1 Deltaproteobacteria bacterium | reverse complement strand
AGGACATTGTGCCGGGAATAGTATTTTTTTATTCTCATCGCATCTATCAATCTCTATATAATAATATTAACGTGAGGAGGTTAGGAATGGAACAGGTTTTAAAAAATTTTACACTGGATTTTTTTGGCAGCGGAAAACATAAAATTTCATTTGCTGCATTTTTTGAATTGGACGACGTTATTTTACTGGATGTCAGGTCAAAAGCAGAGGTGGATTCTCTTCCCATTGAATTGAAACTTCATGACAATGTGCAAAGTATGACTATACCTACGAATGAAATCCCTGACAGGATGCATGAAATACCAAAAGACAAATCCATTGGTATTTTTTGCCCTGCAAATGTCCGATCAGCCATGGTTTATGCTTTTTTGCTTTCAAAGGGTTTTTCAGATATCCGTATTCTGGAAGGTGGATATCCTGCCTTAACAGAGGCGATGATGCCGGGGAAAATACTCAAGGTTGTTCAAGCTATTGAGTACCTTAAAGGGTAAGCCCAATGACAAATTTATCCTTTGTAAGCATACTCATATTCATTGTGGCAGTATCGATGACCATGGTGGGCAAGGGCGGGGGTAACTTTTATGTCGTTATCTTGGCAATGGCGGGTACGCCAATGTACCAGGCAGCAGCAACAGGACAGTTTATCCTTTTTGCTGCATCAATTGCAGCTATGATTATCTTTCAAAAAAATAAATCCGTATCCTGGACTTTGGCTTTCTTTATTGGAGGAATTACAGCTGTATCAGCGCTTGTGGGTGGATATTTTTCCCATATGTTCACTGGGTTTGCTTTGAAACTGATTTTTGCCTTCATGCTGTTCGCAGCAGGAGCTGTCATGCTTATTCCTGTAAAAAAAGATCCCGGTGGAATCTCAAAGAAGCAGTTCGGAACCATTGAGGTCACCATTGCCGGCCAGACCTATGGTATAAATCTGTGGATCGTATTACCCGTTACTTTGTTGACGGGTTTCGGGTCCGGCATGGTGGGCGTATCAGGCGGATCTTTCCTGGTTCCGCTCATGGTTCTGGCCTGTGGTATTCCCATGCATATGGCAGTTGGAACAGCGTCCACCCTGATTGCCGCTACAGCCCTTATGGGATTTTTCGGGCATGCGGTTCAAGGAGATTTTGACCCGGCATGGGCGGTTCCCCTCGCCTTTATAACCATTGCAGGCGGAGCTATTGGCGGAAAATTTGCTTTGAAAACAAAACCCCCGTATCTTAAAAAGCTGTTTGCTTATACCAACTGGCTGGCCGCCATATTTATGGTGATCAATGCATTCAAAATGAGCAAGATTTTATAATGGATTTGTACAATCGGTCAAAGAGGTTTGGTGAGAAATGCTGTTAAAAACTGATAGAATAATTATATGACTGATAGCGAAAGGGAAAAATGATGAAACTGTATATAAAAAAATGGAATTTCCTGACTGTTATTCTGATGCTGTTATTTACGACAGGTGCTTTTGCAGAGGATTTTTCAAATCTTCCCGTTAAAGGGCATGTGACCATGATTGATCTGGGTGCAAAAAAATGCATTCCCTGCAAGATGATGGCCCCCATCATGGTAAAGATGGAAAAAATCTATGAAGGTAAAGCTAAAATCGTGTTTATTGATGTCTGGGAAAATCGTGATCAGGCTCCGCGCTTCAAGATTAGGGCCATCCCCACCCAGATCTTTTTTAATAAAAAAGGAAAAGAGGTATACCGCCATGTTGGGTTTTTAGATGAAAAATCCATTGTTGAACAATTAACAAAAATGGGAGTGGAAAAACCAGAATCAGACGGTAAAGGATAACGGGTATGCTGGATACATTTTTCCTAACCGTAAACCAGTGGATTTCCGGCGGTACTGTACTGGCGGCTGCAGGGTGTTTTATCTGGGGAATGATCAGTGTGCTGCTCAGCCCCTGCCACATGGCGTCCATACCGTTAATTGTCGGTTATGTGGGCGGTCAGGACAAAATGGTAAACCCGCGGCAGGCAGGATTGTATTCACTTCTTTTTACGACAGGCCTTTTTTTAACCATTGCCGTCATTGGCATTATTTGTGCCCTTTTGGGACGG
>JAFCZY010000090.1 GCA_019314105.1 Deltaproteobacteria bacterium | reverse complement strand
GCATTCTTTGCGGCGGTTGAACAAAGAGACAACCCGACCCTGAAAAATAAACCTGTCATCATATCAGGCAATTCAAAAAGAAGTGTGGTGGCAACGGCAAGCTATGAAGCAAGAAAATTCGGTATTGGGTCAGCCATGCCGGTATTCCAGGCAAAACAAAAGTGTGATCACCTGATTATTGTTCCCGGAAATATGAAAAAATATCGTGCCGATTCAAAAAAAATCATGGAAATTATGTCACATTTTTCCCCTCTGGTGGAACAGGTTTCCATTGATGAGGCTTATGTTGATATTGAAGGGTGTGAAAGACTGTTCGGATCTCCGGAAGATATTGCCCGTACAATTAAAAAACAGATATATAATGAACTGTCTTTAACCTGCTCGGTGGGGATTGCCCCGCTTAAATTTCTCTCCAAGATTGCATCAGATATGAACAAACCCGATGGTATAACCATTATTAAAAGATCCCAGGTAAAAGACGTTGTTTTTTCCCTGCCCATCCAAAAAGTGCCGGGAATTGGGAAAAGCACAATGAAAATAATGAAGATATTACAGATCAAAACTCTGGGAGATATCAATAAATTTTCCCTTCCCATATTAACCCGGAAATTTGGTAAAATGGGGCAAAAGCTGTTAGAACTTTCAAATGGTATTGATCCGTCAAAGGTCGAAACCAATTATACGAGAAAATCCATTTCCAGTGAAACAACCCTGTCAAAAGACATCTTTGATTTTGAAACGATTAAACAAATGATACTGGACAGATCTCAAATTGTCGGCAGAGAGTTAAGAAAGAAAAATCTTGTGTGTGAAAATGTGGTTATAAAGCTTAAGTTCTCTGATTTTTCACAAATCACCAGGAGCAAAAAACTGGATACATCCATTTGTTCTTCATCGGCTATTTTTAATGAAGCACTTTCCCTGTATAAAAAAATTCAGTTAAAAAAGAGAATAAGATTGGTGGGTGTGGGTGTCACAGCACTCAAAGATAAAAACACCCCGGTCCAGATGCAGTTGATTCAAGACCTGGACAGGCAGAAAAAACAATGGGAGTCGGTGGATTCAGCTGTGGATTTGATATCGGAAAAATTTGGCACCCATATCATTAAAAAAGCATCATTAAACGAAATAAATTATAGGAGAAAACCTGATGCCGGGAAAAATTCAAATTAAAGTTATTGTCAAAGGCAGAGTTCAGGGCGTTTTTTTTCGGGCCAACACCAAAGATACGGCCGACAGGCTTGGAATCAAAGGATATGTTAAAAATTTACCCAATGGCTCTGTCGAAGCCGTTTTCGAAGGAGAACAATCGGCAGTCACCCAGATGATGGAGTGGTGCCATAAAGGGCCGGTAGCATCAAAGGTTGAACATGTCATGACTGAAAAGGCAGAGGCGTCATCCAATTTTGAAATATTTGAAATCAGATATTAGATAAAAAAGAAAAAACAGTTCAAACTGTCCTATATTTGAATAATTACCGTAATAACAATACCGAAGACTCGTTTGCCTTTAAAAGCCGGGACACTTTACTGCTGGGAAAAACCCTTTCCAGAATTGATTTTTTTCCCATCCACATGGCCATCAATCCCCATCGAACCTTCCGGGAAACAAAGGTTTCAAGATTCGTCAATTTTACCAGTTCAATACATGGAAAAATATCTCTGGTCGAATAGTAGTCGATCAACCAGGACAGTTTCTTTTCAATTTTCCCCTGCACATCTTCACTGTCTGTCAATACCACAATATCCAGATCTGCATGGAAAAGGGTGATCATCTGGCTGACCATTTCCAGGGATTCCTGGCTGATATTGTCATGATCCAGACAGCAAAGCATTTTGTTTATTTTTTTATCTTCTTTGATTACCAGAACAGAACAATCGGCATCCTTTGCCACCTTTAAAGGGACGTCCCCGGCATCCTTCCATGTATAATCCTTTTGGGTGCTACACCCGATAACAATAAGGTCACATTCAGCTTTTTTCGCTTCTTCAAGTATTTCCCTTGAAGGGTTGCCTCTCCTTATCCGGGTAGTGATCTGTTTGTGAATCCCGGTTTTCATATTGCCCTCAGACCGGGATTGCTGATAAGGAGACAATTTCGGATCAAAATATTCTGAAAGCTTTTTGTAATAAGTGTTAACTATATCCGCCATGGCCTTTGATTGATTTGAAACACCTAAAAGTGTAATATCCGCCCATGTGTTTTCTCCAAGCCGTGCCACCTGGGGTAATGCATCTGTACTGTACGAATGTTCATCTGCTGCAAAAAGAATTCTCATATTCACCTCATACTTTAATCTATTTTAAATTCCGGACAAAACAGGATCGGACAAGGAGACATACTGAGCAGTTGTGCCATATAGCTCTGACTTTGCGGGTAAGCAGATATAACCAGTGCATGATCCCTTACAAGTAAAGCAAGCCCGTCCGGAGATCCTTTTACCGTTTTGATCTTGCCAACGGTTTTCCCCCGTTTTAAAAAATCATTTTCAATATCTGAAATTAAGGCTGCATCATTCTCCATAAATACAGCCTCTTCCCATGATGTTTCAAAATGACACACAAAAATATCCGGATCTGCCGGCAGATTGTTAAAGATCTTAAAAAACCAGAGGAGTAAAGATGGAATCGTATCCGGGGTTCCAACAATTTGTATTCCCCGATCCAGAACCACCAGATTTTTCACCAGGAGTGCCGGACAAGGCAGGCTTCTATAAAGCATTGAATCAAGCTTTTGGAAAAACCGGTCCGGTTCAAAAGAATGAAGAAGCCCTTCAATGAAGAGATCATACTTTTTTTGACGTATTTCCTCAAGAATCACCAGATCCCTTTCTCCCGGTATAATCTTGGGTTCAACGGTACTATAATGAAAAAATTCTTTTTGTACCAGCTTTGCAATGTCTTCTCTTGCCTGCTGAACAATTGCATTTTCCCATGTTTCATGCACCCATCCGCTGCCGTGCGAATGCCCGGTTTCATCCATATTCGGGATATGAATCACCTGCATAGTAAACCGGACTAATTTTTCCAACCGGCAGGCATAACGAATGGCAATACTGGAGGCCAGATCCGGCTGTAGTGAAATCAATACATCTTGCATAATTAAAGTTCTCCTGTCCTTTAATCAAGGGGATTTAATTTTCTTCCGCCTGCAACGCATCTTCAGCCTTTTGAATGGCCCCGCGGATTTCCTTTAACTTGAACGGCTTTGCTATAAAATCAAAGGCCCCTTTAGTCAAGGACTCCCTTGCAACCTCCAAGGTTGCATATCCGGTAATCATAATCACCTTTGTTTTTTGACTTTTTTTCCTGACTTCTTCTAGAACCTGTATTCCGTCCACGTCATCCATCCGGATATCTGTAACCACCACATCAAAAACTTTTTCCTTGATCCGATTCAAGGCGGCAACTGGATTAATAAAAATTTCAAGTGTGTGACCTTCTTTTTCAAGGGACGCTTTTAAGCGTTCCCCCACGATTTTCTCGTCATCCAGAACTAGTATTTGAATTGGCACGGTTTATCTCCTTTTTTTTATTCTACCCCCAGGGTAACGTTTGTTGATGATGAGTTAACCACTCGAATACTCTTTTGTATTTTCCGCCGCTGCCGATACGACCGGACCACATTAATTAAAATTAGCAGCGTTCCGGTAATACCGCTGGCAAAGAGAAAAAACTTACTGATATTGTTAAAATAAACGTCAAGTCCGGGATCCATGTCAATCAGACCCAGCTGGCGCAGATACATGGGAATGGCAATGGCACGGCTGATGACACACAAAAGGATAATCAAGCTCGTCACCATGCGGATATACCGTTCATTGACAACTTTTACGCCATAAACACCCAGATAGATACCCACCAGCGAACCCAGATACATCAACAGGGTTAAGCGGATATCCACAAACCCCTGGAAGGCATAACTCAATGCCCCGTAAGCACCCATGAACATGGCAAGATACAGCTCCGTGCCGGCGGCAACAGCCGTGGGCACGCCAAAGACGTATATCATGGCAGGCACACCGATAAACCCGCCAACCCCTATGGTTCCCGCCAGGTACCCGGTTGCAATACCCACCACCAGAATAACCCAGAGGCTGACGGTAACATCGGCAACCTTGAAATGGATCATGGGCGGCAGGTTCAGTTTTGCCAGGGCATCGGCAATCTGTCGGGACGGACCGGAATCATCCTCACCTTTCCCCCTGTTTTTAAGGACATCCCGTAACATGGACAATGCCACAACAGATAAAATCAGAGCAAACACAAGACTGATATAAAGGTTGGCGCCTGCCCCTTTTGAGGCCCCGTGTCCGGTGCCTCCCTTAAACAAAAGGCTGTTGATAAACACAGCAACCTGGATACCCACCACGGCCGACCCCAGCACATATATAGCCAGTTTCTTGTCTACATTTCCGGCTTCACCATGTTTATGTGATCCCACCATGGCTTTCCCGAATTTATGGGTGATATTACTGGCAACGGCAACGACCCCTTCAACGCCTAAATTCATCATTCCCGGGGTCATGAAAAAGGCACCGCCGCTGCCGATAAACCCACTGAGCACCCCTCCGATAAACCCCAATAGGACAACCTGAAAAGCGATACTCATATCAATATGTATAAAATTCACGATAAGATGTTCCATAAAATCCTCTCTTTTAATTGTCTAATCTATATCAATAATCTTGAGAACCAGGCCGGTTACTGTACTGTACACATAAGCCACCACCGGCACAAAAAGCGCGACTCCGATGGACGCGGCCCATTTAAATTTTGAATGGAGATCGCCTCCCAAAACATTTAAAATAGGTTTTTGAAATGTAAATACCAGCCAGTAGATTAAAACAGTAGTCAGAATAAAGCCAAGCAGCTTGAATGCCTGGGTTTTTCCAAAAAGAAAACGTGAATGAAGTTCTCCTGATGCAATAACAGGGACTTTGAGCTTTTCCCTCAGGTCCAGACCCAGCTCACGGGTCAAACGGGTAGATGTTTCATTCCCTTTTGAAAGAAACAGATTGCCAAGGACAATCAAAGAATAATTATTATTGTCCTTAACTGCGTCAATCACTTCCCGACCGGCACCGGATATGGGGAACCCTCCTGCAGACCGCCCGAGCGCTACTAATTTTTCCACAGTCCTTGCAAGTCCTTTATCATCGTAACCGGTGTCTGCATCATCATCTTCAACACCGCCGGTATCTGTCTTTAGAGATAAACTGCCGCCTTGATTTTCTATCATAACGGGTATTTGAGACCGATCCTTACCTTCTGAATCCAGCCGTAACAACTCGACAGCAGCTCCCCACCGTTTTGCCAATTGAGTGACCTGATCAAAATTCTTACCCTTGGGATCAAAAGATTCCTGTATCCACAGGATATTTGTTTCCGCCATGGTGCAGATCGTTTCCCGGCATCCGGAAAGCTCCTCAAGTGCCCGGGAAATATGATCTGCAGACGCTTCCTGCCGGGGCATATAGGTAACGGTTACCACTCCGTTAACCGCCCTGACACTTAGATCCATTCCCGATGTTTCTATATGATCGGCAAGATGAATTTTGGCATTGGCAGCCAGACATTTATCATCCATTTTTTGTTGGCTTTCAACCGTGAACTTAAAGTCCTGAAGCAGTGCGGTTTCGTATAAAATGGCGGTGGCATTTTCAATGCTCATGTGCTGTAAATTTAAAAACAAATCATAGACTAAGGGATTTTGAGAATCTTCACGATGAACATAATGGATCCACTTTTTAATATCTTCATCCAGTTTCTCCAGGTAATCTCTTGCCTTTTCCTGGGGAAGATTAAGCTGTTTCATGGCATGCTCAATGCGCATTTCCAAGGCACTGCCAAGGCCGACCCTCAAAAGGCCTGAAATTCCGGGTGAGAGCAGATGCCCTGCCCGTCCATAATAAACTAGGTTACCGTTTTTTGCTGTTTCGCAAATAGTTTTGGTTACCAGAGCAAGGTATAAGTTTTTTTCCCTGGCCAGGTTTTCACTGATGACAGGAGACTTGATAATTGACGTCTCAAGCCGGCTTAACTTGATCCCGGTTTCATGGGCTTTTTCCACCACCTGGTCACGGCTGTATAGCGGCCATCCCGTTTTTTTGGCCAGATTTTGGGCCAGTTCCCCGCCCGAACCATGGGGTGAACTTGATATTAATACAATCGGCATATTTTTTCACCTTAGTTAAATAGAATTAATATTATTTTTTCCCTTTACTTTAATAATCTGAATGGATAGCCCGAGCTTAATACTTTTAATGGCTGATTCCATCTCGGTATCCCCGGCACCCATCACGATCAGATCAATATATTCCGTTTTTATAATATTGAGAAGTTCCACCTCAAACCGGTCATTCGCAATATGAAATGACACGGACATTCCTTCTTCACAGGCACAGTGAACCATCTCCAGGCATGCTTTTTCTATAGGCGTTATCTGTTCCTGAGACGAATTCTCCCTTTTAAAAAAAAACACAAAAATCTTTGCCCTGATCCTCTCAGCCAGGGCAAAGGCATGATATAAAGATTTCAGGTCCGAACTGTGCCTGCTAAAGGGAACGAGTATATTTTTCGTATTCACCTATTTCCTTTTCTTATGTTTGGAATATTTATTGTATTGGAACTTGAAGATACATAATCCATGCCACGATAAAAAATATTATAATTTCAATGAGTTGAAGTATTTATAGAAAAAGAAAGAATCTGTTTTGGTTCATATTGAAACAAAACACGAGGGTTGCCGCTATGAACAAAGCTGACAATGAAGCATTGACAGGCGATTACACCAATATTTCAATCTGAAACATTAAAAAATCAATCCAGATTGAACCGTTTCATCTTTCGCCATAAAGTGGTGCGGGGAATTTTCAGGATACCGGATGCCCGACCCTTATGGTGGCCGGTTTGAGTCAGCACTCTCTGGATATAGTCTTTTTCCATCTCTTCTAAGGATTTCAACACCGGGCAGGTCCGTGCATCCAATGATGGGCTTGTCTGAAAGCGCGACAGCCCGCTCGATTATATTTTCAAGCTCCCTTACATTGCCGGGAAAAGGGTATTGCATCAGGATTGCCATTGCTTCCTTGTCCACGGTGACGACCTGTTTGTTAAACAGCGGGTTCTATCGTTCCAGAAAATGCTGAATTAATAGAGGGATATCTTCTTTTCTGTCCCGAAGCGGCGGAAGGGTGATTGATACCACTTTCAGACGGTAATAAAGATCTTCTCTGAAATTTTTTTGTTCCACTTCCTGCAAAAGATCATGGTTACCCGCCGCAATCAAACGGACATCCACCGGAAAGGATTTTACGCCGCCCACCCTGATCAAATTTCGTTCCTGAACAAATCTCAAAAGTTTCATCTGCATATTTAAAGGCATCAACCCGATTTCATCTAAGAATATGGTACCCTTGTCTGCTGATTCCAGCAATCCGATTTTGGTGTCCACGGCGCCGGTGAAAGCCCCTTTTTCATGTCCGAAAAGCTCATTGGCAATAAGGTCATCTGTAAACCCGCCGCAGCTGAAGGCAATGAACGGCTCTTCCCTTCGTACGCCAAGAAAATGAAGTGCCCGGGCCACCAATTCCTTTCCCGTACCACTCTCCCCCTGGATCAGGATATTGCAGTTCAGAGAACACACTTTTTTAATCAGCGCCAGTACATCCTGGATGGCCGGGGAGTGACCAATCAGGTATTGTTTCCGGGACTGGTTAAAAAGCACTTTTTTCAGTACCTTCGTCTCTTTTACCAATTGAACGGTTTCAAGGGCCCGCAGGGAAAGGGAAGTCAATTCCTCAATTTTTATGGGTTTGACAACAAAATGGAATGCCCCTGCCTGAATGGCACGAATGGCAACATCTACAGATCCGTAAGCTGTGATGATGATTAACTGGGTCTGTGAAAATCGCTTTTTTATGGTTTTTAAGACTGCCATCCCATCCATCCCGGGCAACCTTAAATCACACAAGACCAGATCAAACAGGACCGTCTCCATTCTTTTCAGGGCAGATTCCCCATCCAAAAAAGTCTCGATCTCAAAATTGGTTCGCCGGGCAAGCCCTTTT